>NZ_JBNCKS010000074.1:0-28601 GCF_049841635.1 Micromonospora sp. DT44
GCGACGGCTTCGGCGCCGGGTCACCGCCGCCAGCCGCCGGCTGCTTGCCAGATGAAGTGGACACGTACACAAGGATCCCCGATCCCCGCCCTCAGCAGGTCACCACCCCACTCACACGGGGTGTCTCACGCCATCCTGACCAAGAGGGCTACGAGCAACCGCACTCTGTGCGATGGCAAGGCTGGACCTGCCTCCGAGGGCCGTCCGATGGCGAGTCGTAAGGGATCGACTCGGTTCACCAGGCGTATTGGTACTGGTCGAGCTGAATCGCGCCCTGCGCAGATGTCCTCTCGACCAGTTGAGTGAGAGGCGAGATTGTGGGGCTCGTAGAACCGGGGCTCTGGATGGCGCTCCCTGGCGCTATAGCTGGTGTTGCTTCCTTGGCGTTCCGCCTGATCCGCGACAAGATCCATGCCGAGCGGGACAAGGCCATGCTTGAGATCGCGTTACGCGATGCGCGGCCTCGGGAACGCCGAGAGATTCTGGAAGGGCTGTCCGCCCTGCGCCCCACTTAACGCCCGGGTTCCTAATCAAGGCGAAGGGCCCGGGTGCAGATCGTTGATCTTGTCTGAGAGACGGCGTAGGAGGGGATAGCACTGACAGCGCGAGCCGTGGTGGGGTCTTGTGCAGGTCCGGTACGCTGGCCGGCAAGTGTCCGTCCCTCGTGGACGGGCGTCTGGTCCGCCCCCTAAATAGCGTCTTCTCGGTGCCGACGACCGGCGAGATGCGACCCCTAAGACTCTAAAGACTCTGCTGAATCGATGAGGGCCAGAGGAATACCTGGGATTCTGCGCAGTCGGCGCGGGGCCTCAGCCTTTGGCCTGTTCATCGGCCGAGCTGAGTCCTGCGTGCCTCGCTCGGTGTGAAGCGAGGAGACGCCATCGTGGGGCTCGCGAGTCTTGAGCCGTTCGTCGGAGCAAGCCCGTACGTCGTTGCTGCCGCAGTCGCCGTGCCGGTCACGGGAAAGATCATCATTACCGCCTTGGCCTTGCGGGGAACTGACCCGAAGGACCGGCCCGCCATCATCAAGGCGGTGGCCGAACTGTTCCGCTCGCGTCGGTGACGGTCAGCGTTGGGTGATGTGCAGGCCAGCGTCGAGCAGTTACTGCCCTAGCCGGGCTTCTTGCTCTGCCGCGACGCGCCGAATCTTGGCACGCACCCCGGGATCGTCGAGGTCTTTCAACACAACCGGCCCGTCTTCCGCCCACACCGCCTCGTCGCCCTGGTCCTTTGGTGCGAAGAAGGTGATCAACAGTTCGTCCGTGGACGCGAGAGGCAGCTGTGCTCGTACTTGGGTGGTCGCAGGCTTGGTGATTCGCACGTCTCATTGGACTCCTCTGGGCTGCCGGTTTTCGTGCCACACGACACCACCCTCGCGCCTGCCGTCGCCCCCCTGGGCGTCCTCTTCCCGTCCTCTGCGCGTCCTTTGCTCTGCTTCACTCCACGCAACACAAACGCCTCCGCGGTGTTGCGTCGGTTGAAGCAGAGCAAAGGACGCGAAGGGACCAGTCGGTCCTGCCGCCGGCACCATCCCAGGCTCCGCGCGCGCGGCAGCCGTGCGACCGATCACTCATCGAGGGCACCCACCACGTCGCCAACCACCACGACGGCGGGTGGACGGAAGTCGGCCGCCAACGCCTCGGCGGCCACCGCGTCGAGCGTCGAACGCAGCACGCGCTGTGCGCCCGTTGTGGCCTCCTGGACGACGGCGGCCGGCGTGCCCGGCGGCCGGCCGTGCGCGATCAGCGTCTCGGTGATGGCAGCGAGGTTCTTCAGCCCCATCAGGATCACCAGCGTGCCGCGCAGGCCGGCGAGGGCGTCCCAGCGCACCAGCGACGCGGGCGAGTCGGGCGCCACGTGCCCGGAGACCACGGTGAACTCGTGCGCGACCCCCCGGTGGGTGACCGGGATGCCGGCCGCGGCGGGCGCGGCGATCGAACTGGTCACCCCGGGGACCACGGTCACCGGCACGCCGGCCGCCGCGCAGGCCAGCAACTCCTCGCCGCCCCGACCGAAGACGTACGGGTCGCCGCCCTTCAGTCGCACCACGGCAGCGCCCGCCAGCGCGCGGTCGACCAGGATCTGGTTGATCTCCTCCTGGGCACGCGACGGGCCGTAGGGGATCTTCGAGGCGTCCACCAGCTCGACGTCGGGGCGCAGCTCGTCCAGGAGCAGGCCGGGCACCAGCCGGTCGGCGACCACCACGTCCGCCTCGGTGAGCAGCCGCCAACCCTTGACCGTGATCAGCTCCGGGTCACCCGGGCCGGCCCCGACGAGAGCCACCCGTCCGTCGGTCGCCTCGGCGTCGGGGCGTACCGCCGGCGGCGCGGCGTCGCGCACGGCCAGCAGGTCGCGGATGGCGTCGCGGACGCTCATCGCCCGGCGGGGGTCACCGCCGCCGAGCACCGCCACGGTGACCGGCCCCTGCCGGGTCACCGCCGGGGTCCAGGCGGTGGCGGCCGTCCGGTCGTCGGCGCGTACGCAGAAGATCCGCCGCTCGTCCGCGACGGCGCTGACCGCGGCCGCCGCGATCGGATCGTCGATCGCCACCTGGACCAGCCAGGCCCCGTCCAGGTCCTCGGGCACGAAGCGGCGCGGCACCCAGCGCAACCGACCCGCGTCGACCCGGGCCTGCAACGCCGGGGTCAGCTCCGGCGCCACCAGCAGGACGTCGGCACCGGCGTCCAGCAGCGCCGGCACGCGCCGGGTGGCGACCGCGCCGCCACCCACCACGACCACCCGCCGTCCGTCGAGCCGCAGACCAAGGGGGTACGGGTTCGCGCTCATCCGGCACCACCGGACCGCTTGCTGGAGGCGGTCACTTCTCGGCCACGCCGGCCGAGTCGAACGTGGCGACCTCGTGCAGCACCCGGACCGCGCCGGTGACCACCGGCAGCGCGAGCAGTGCGCCGGTGCCCTCGCCGAGGCGCAGCCCCAGATCGATGAGCGGGTCGAGGCCGAGGTGTCGCAACGCCACCGTCGCGCCGGGCTCCGCCGAGCGGTGTCCGGCGACCATGGCGGCGACCGCGTCCGGCGCGAACGCGGCGGCGGCGAGCGCGGCGGACACCGCGATCACCCCGTCCAGCAGGACCGGCGTACGGCGGGCGGCGGCACCGAGGATCAGCCCGGCCAGGGCGGCGTGCTCCAGGCCGCCGACGGCGGCGAGCACACCCAGCGGGTCCGCCGGGTCGGGCGTGTGCCGGGCCAACGCGGCCCGCACCACGGCCACCTTGTGGGCGTACGTCGCATCGTCCACACCGGTGCCCCGACCCGTGGAGTCGAGCGGGTCGACGCCGGTGAACGCGGCGATCAGCGCGGCGGCCGGGGTGGTGTTGCCGATGCCCATGTCCCCGGTGAGCAGGATGCCGGCGCCGGCGTCGATCAGCTCGTCGGCGACCCGGACGCCGGTCAGGACCGCCGCCAGCGCCTCGTCCCGGGTGAGCGCGGCGGTCACCGCGAGGTCCCGGGTGCCCCGCCGCACGGACGCGTCGATCAGCCGCGGCGCGCCCAGGTCCGACGCGGGCGCGGCGGGGCCGGCGGGATCGGCGGGATCGGCGGGATCGGCGGGATCGGCCGACTCGGGCGCGGGCAGTGGGTGGGCCACCCCGACGTCGACCACGGTGACCGACGCGCCGGCCTGCCGGGCGAAGGCGTTGACGACCGCGCCGCCGGCCAGGAAGTTGCCGATCATCTGGGCGGTGACCTCCTGCGGCCACGGGGTGACTCCCTGGGCGTGCACCCCGTGGTCGCCCGCGAAGATCGCCACGGCGGCGGGCTCGGGCACCGGCGGCGGGCAGGTCCCGGCCAGCCCGGCGAGGCGTACCGACAGGTCCTCCAGCAGGCCCAGCGAGCCCGGCGGCTTGGTCAGCCGGCCGTGCAGCTCGCGGGCAGCTGCCATCGCCGCCTCGTCGAGTGGCCGGATCGCCGACGTCGTGGTCTCCAGCATCATGCCTCCATGATCTCGCGCAGCACCGCGATGAACGCGTCGGTGGTGTCTTGGTCGCGTACCGCCACGCGCAGCCAGTCCGGGCCCAGCCCGGGAAAGGTGTCGCCCCGGCGGACCGCCCAGCCCCGGTCGCGCAGGGCGGCCCGTACCCGGGTCGCGTCGGGCAGGCGCAGCAGGACGAACGCGCTGGCGGGGCGGCCGGCGACGCGTACACCCGGCAGGTCGGACAGGCGGGCGACCAGGTGGTCGCGGTCGGCGGCGAGTTCGGCGGCGATCGCGCGTTCGGCCTGGACCGCGACGGGCGTGGCGCAGGCCTCGGCGGCGGCCAGCGCGGGCGTGGAGACGGCCCAGAGCGGCTGGACGGCGGCCAGGCGGGACAGCAGGGTGGCGTCGCCGAGCAGGTAACCGATCCGCAGACCGGCCAGGCCCCAGGTCTTGGTGAGGCTGCGCAGGACGAGCAGCCCGGGCAGGTCGCGCCGCTCGGCGAGCGACTCCGGTTCGCCGGTGTCCGCGCCGCCGGTGGTGTCGGCGAACGCCTCGTCGACGACCAGCACCCGGCCGGGACGGGCGAGCGCGGCGATGGTCCGCGCGGGGTGCAGCACCGATGTGGGGTTGGTCGGGTTGCCGATCATGACCAGGTCCGCGTCGGCGGGCACGAGGGATTCGTCGAGGCGGAAGCCGTCGGCCTGGTCCAGCAGCACCCGCTCGACCGTGTGCCCGGCGGCCCGCAGCGCCGCCTCCGGCTCGGTGAACTGCGGGTGCACCACCACGGGACGGCGCACGCCGCGCAGCGCCTGGGCGATGAGCACGAAGCCCTCGGCGGCCCCGGCGGTGAGCAGTACCTCGTCCGGGTGACGCCGGTGCCGGGCGGCGACGGCGGCGCGGGCCGGGGCCACATCCGGGTAGCGGGCCAGGTCGGTGAGAGTGGCGGCGATCGGGGCGGCCAACCAGGTCGGTAGCGGCGCCCGGCGGACGTTGACGGCGAGGTCGACCAACCCGGCGCTGGCCTCGGCGTCGCCGTGGTGCGCCAGGTCGGGCTCGGCGTCGACGAACGGCGACACCCCCCACGGCTGATCACGCATGTCCGCGATCCTGCCGGGAAGGTGGCCGGCGGGACAGTCGATGTCGACGTAAGCCATGTCACCACCTCGCGGGTTTATGAGTTCTTCTCATGTACGAATCGGAAATGTCATAACTTTGCGACGTGAGCAACCGACTCCTTGCTGCCGCCGGTCGTCTCGTTCCTCTCCTGCGCGCCGGACTCATCGCCGGCATCGTGATCGCTGCCGCCGCCTACCCGCTGGTCGCCCTCACCGGGCTCGGCGCGAAGGCCACCGCGCACGCCACGGAGCAGAAGACCCGGCTGCTGACCAAAGCCCTGCCCGCCGAGACCTCCTACCTGTACGCCCCGGACGGCAAGACCGTGCTGACCATGTTCTACGAGGAGTACCGGCAGTACACGAAGCTGTCGGACATGTCGCCGAACATCCAGCAGGCGATCGTCGCCGCCGAGGACTCCCGCTTCTACCAGCACCACGGCGTCGACCCGAAGGGCGTGGCCCGCGCCTTCGTGGCCAACGCCCACTCCAGCGGGGTGTCCCAGGGCGCGTCGACGCTGACCATGCAGTACGTCCGGATGGCCCTGCGGGACAGCGCCACCACCCCCAAGGAGGTCCAGGAGGCTACCCAGCAGACCAGCCTGCGCAAGGTCAAGGAGATGCGCATGGCGCTGGACCTGGAGAAGGAGATGAGCAAGGAAGACATCATGGAGCGCTACCTGAACTCGGCGTACTTCGGTCACCGGGCGTACGGAATCTACGCGGCCAGCGAGATCTTCTTCTCCAAAACCCCGAAGGACCTCACCCCGGTCGAGGCCGCCACCCTCGCCGGGCTCGTCAAGTCCCCATCCGAGTACGACCCGGCCGACTCCGACCAGAAGGAGGCCACCGGGCGGCGCAACTACGTCCTGGACCGGATGAGCCAGCTCGGTTACCTGTCCCCCGACTCGGCCGCCGCCGCGAAGTCCGAGCCGATCCGGCTGAAGCTCACCACCCCACCGAGCGACTGCGCCTCGATCATCGAGAAGTACCAGAGCTGGGGCTTCGCCTGCGACTACGTGAAGAACTGGTGGAGCGCCCAACCGGCGTTCGGCAGCAACCGCCTCGAACGGATGGACAAGCTGCGCCGGGGCGGCTACCGGATCGTGCTCAGCCTCGACCAGAAGGTCCAGGAGGCGGCCGAGAAGAACGTCGGCGCGAAGGAGGGCACCGGCAGTCCGTTCGCCAACGGCATCGTGGTCTCCGAACCGGGCACCGGGCGGGTCAAGGCGATGGCGGTCAACCGGAACTACTCCCTGGACCTGGCCGACAATCCACCCAGCTCCAATCCCGAGGCCGGGCCGAAGGTGAAGGCCAACTACCCGAACACGGTGGCGCCGCTGCTCGGCGGCGGGGACCTGCCCGGCTACCAGGCCGGATCGACGTTCAAGATGTTCCCGATGCTGGCCGCGCTGGACTCCGGGATGACGCTCTCCACCTCGTTCAACGCCCCGTACCGCTACAAGTCGTCCGTCTACGACGGCTGGGCGCCGTCGAACGCCAGCGGCGCGATGACCGGCCAGCAGACCATGTGGTCGGGCTTCGGCAAATCCGTCAACACGTACTTCGTGTGGCTGGAGGAGAAGGTGGGCGCGGAGAAGGCGGTCCGGCTCGCCGAGCAGCTCGGCCTGCGCTGGCGCACCGACGTCGACCGGGAGCAGGCGTCACCGGGCAAGGCCAACAAGTGGGGCGCGTTCACCCTCGGCGTCTCCGACGCCACCCCGCTGGAGATGGCGAACGCCTACGCGGCCATCGCGGCCGACGGCCGCTACTGCGAGGCGATACCCGTGCAGGCGATCATGAACCGCGACGGCACACCGGCCACGTACACCACGCCGGGCGGCATCCAGCGCGAGGTGGCGAAGCCCCGCTGCCGCCAGGTGGTCAGCGCCGACGCCGCCCGCGCGGCCACCGACGCCGCCCGCTGCCCGACCGGGGACACCCCGGCACGCGGTGGCTGCGGCGGCTGGTCGACGGCCGACAGCGTCCGGGGTACGGTCGGCCGCCCGGTCGCCGGCAAGACGGGTACCACCGACAGCACCCGGTCCGCCTGGTTCGTCGGGTTCACGCCGGAGCTGGCCGCGGCGAGCTTCATCTCCGACCCGGACAACCCGTTCAACGCGGTCGGCGACGGGCAGTCCCAGATCCCCATCGCGGCGGTGGCGCAGACACTGCGCGACGGCCTCAAGGGCACACCGACCCGCCAGTTCACGCCACCCTCGGACGCCATCGTCGGCTGACGGCGAGGTTCAGCACAGGTCCGCCAGGCGGCGGGGTTCAGCGCAGGACCGCCAGGCGGCGGGGTTCAGCGCAGGACCGCCAGGCGGCGGGGTTCAGCGCAGGACCGCCAGGCGGCGGGGGTCAGCGCAGGTCCGCCGCCACGAACGACCAGACTTCGAGGTCGACCCGGCCACCGCCGACGAAGCCGGCGTTGCGTAACAGGCCCTCGTAGGTGAAGCCGGCCTTCTCGGCGACCCGACGGGACGCCAGGTTGCCGGGCGCGACCCGCAGCTCGACCCGCTGGAAACCGTGCTCCAGGATCAACGCGATGGCCACCGCGTCCACCGCCTCGGCGGCCAGGCCGAAGCCCCGGGCGTGGGGGGCCATCGCGTAGGAGACCTCGGTGAGGCGGGCACCCCAGTCGGTGCGCCGGGTCCAGAGGGAGCCGACCACCTGGTCGTCCTCCCGGCGGGTCACCGCGTAGTGGTCGCCCTCGCCGCTGTCGCGTCGCTGCCGGGCCAGGTCGGTGCACCAGGCGTGCCCGTCGATCGGACCGGAGTCGCCGGGCAGCGGCAGCCAACGCCGGGTCAGCTTGTCGGCGAAGATCTCGCCGGCCGCCTCCGCGTCGGCCGCGGTGAGCCGGCGCACCTCCGTACGCGGGGTGGAGACGGTCAACGCCGGAAATCGGCGGACCGCCAACTCACCGATCACGCCGGCACCACCGGCGGTGACACCGCCTCGGCTGCTGGCTCGCCCACCGCCGCCGCCACCACCCGGGCGGCGGTCGCCGGATGACCGGCCCAGTGCAGGGTGAGTTGCGAGGCGTGCACGTTGCGCCAGACGAACCCCTCCGGCGTTCCGCCCTCCCACCTCCACGCCGGCCGCTGACCGGCGCGCGGGGTGAGCACCGCCCGGTGCTCCTTGTGCCCGACGACCACCGTGCCGCTCGCGGCGACCACGCTGTCGGTCTCGGCGGTCGCCTCCCGGTAGCCCACCACCAGACCGTCGCGGCTCGCGCCCACCGCGTCCAGCACACCGCACATCGGCAGCCCGTCCAGCTCCCGGGCCAGCCAGAGCAGGCCGGCGCCCTCGGCGACCACCGGCCGGCCGGTACGCGCCAACTCGGCCACCGCGATGCAGAGCCGACGGTTGGCCGACAGCTGCTCCGCGTACGCCTCGGGTAGCGCTCCCCCGACGACCAGCGCCCGCGTACCGACGGGCAGGGCCTCGTCGCGCAGCGGGTCGACCGTGACCACCTCGGCGCCGGCCCCCGTCAGCAGCTCCGCGGTCTCCGGATGGCTGAAGCTGCCACCCGGACCGCCCGCCACCGCGACCAGCGGACGCTGCGCCGGCACGACCAGCTCACCGAGCGCGTCCCCCGGCGACCAGGCCGCCGCCGGCAGGGGCGGAGCGGAACGGGCCAGCCCGAGCAGACGTTCCAGGTCGACAGTGGCGGCGACGGCCTCACCCAGGCGACGCACCGCGCGGACGGCGTCGGCCGAGGAGTCGACGACCGGCGCGACCCCGTGCCGGCGGGACGGCAGCACGGCCGGCAGATCCTGGCGGCGCAGTGCGCCGTAGACGGGCACACCCACGTCGTCCAATGCCTCGCGCAACATGCTCTCGTGCCGCGACGACGCCACCCGGTTGAGGATCACCCCGCCCAACCACAACTGCTCGTCGTACGAGCGGAAACCGTGCACCAGGGCGGCCACCGACTGACCCATCGCGGCCACGTCGACCACCAGCACCACCGGGCTGCGCAGCGCCGCCGCGGCGGCGGCCGTGGACTCCTGCTCCGGGCGGCCGCCCACCGAGTCGTACAGGCCCATGCTGCCCTGCACGACCGCGAGTCCGGCACCGGCGGCACCGTGCGCTACCAGCGGGGCGAGCCGGTCGACGCCGACCAGCCGGGGATCGATCACCCGGCCCGGGCGACCGGCGGCGAGGCCGAGGTACGCGGCGTCGACGGGGTCCGGGCCGAGCTTGAACCCGGCGACGTCGACACCCCGCTCGGCCAGGGCGGCGAGCAGCCCGATCGCCAGCGCGTTCTTTCCGTGCCCGGAGGACGGCGCGCTGAGCACCAGGCGCGGCACGACGGTCATCATCGACTCCTCGCGGGCGGCGGCGGGTACGCGACGGACAACCGAGGGGGTCGATCCGTCGGCGTGACGATACTCGCCCGGACCGACGGGCGAGCACCGCCAACCGGGGGTCGGCGGACCGTCCCGGCCCGGTCGCGGTGAGTGGCCCCGGTCATACGGGTAGCCTCGGTGCCGTGTACCGGTTCCTGCTGAGCCCACGCTGGTTGGGCGCCCTCGCGCTGACGCTGGTCGCCGCCGCCGTCATGGTGTGGCTCGGCAACTGGCAGCTGGACCGCTACCGAGGTCGTACCGAGATCAACGAGCGGATCGACGCGGGCGAGCGGATGGCCCCGGCGCCCCTGGCCGACGCGTTCCGCCCGCCGGCCGGCGGCCCCGGCACCGCCGGTCCGGCTCCCGCGAAGGACCGGGTCTGGACCCGCGTCACCGCCACCGGCCGGTACGACACGTCGAACACCGTCCTGGTCCGGGGCCGGACGGTCGACAGCCGGGTCGGCTTCGAGGTGCTCACCCCGCTCGTGCTCGCCGATGGCACCGCGCTGCTGGTGGACCGGGGCTGGATCCCGCCCGCGCCGGGCGGCGCGACCGCCCAGCCGGCGGTGCCCACCCCGCCCGGCGGCGACGTGACGGTCAACGGCCGGGTGCACGAGACCGAGAGCGGCGCCGGCGCGGTGGACCGCCGCGACGGGCGGCTGGAGACGCGCCGGATCGCCGTACCGCGGCTGGCCCGTGAGCTGCCCTATCCGGTCTACGGCGGCTACCTGCTGCTGGACGAGCAGACCCCGGCCGCCGACCCGGCGTTCAAGGCCGTTCCGGTCGGGCACACCAACAACTGGCAGAACTTCGGCTACGTCGTGCAGTGGTGGCTGTTCGCCGCGATGGCGATCTTCGGCTACGGCTGGGTGGCCCGCCGCGAGGCACGCCGGGCCGCCGGCCTCGATGGCGGGCCCGCCCCGCTGGACCGGGCGGCCGAGCCGACGCCCAGCGCCTCCGCCTGACCCCGCCCTGCCCGCCTGGACCGGCGTCAGCCGGTGGGCTGGCCCCGACCGACGTCAGCCGGTGGCCCGGCCCGCGTGGATGGCGCGGACGGCGTCGATGGTGTCGGCCTCGGCGGCGGACTTGTCGTCCCGGTAGCGCACCACGCGGGCGAACCGCAGCGCCATCCCACCCGGATAGCGGGTGCTCGTCTGCACCCCGTCGAACGCGATCTCCACGACCTGCTCGGGGCGTACCCGGACCACCCAGTCGCCGCGCTCGACGGCGAGGCCGAGGAACCGCTCGGTCTGCCACCGCAGCAGCTCGTCGGTGAGCCCCTTGAACGTCTTGCCCAGCATCACGAAGTCGCCGGTGCGCGGGTCACGGGCGCCGAGGTGCAGGTTGGAGAGCCAGCCCTTGCGCCGGCCGCTGCCCCACTCCACGGCGAGCACCACCAGGTCGAGGGTGTGTCGGGGTTTGACCTTGACCCAGGCCGCCCCACGACGGCCGGCGTCGTAGGGGGCGTCCGGCGCCTTGACCACCACGCCCTCCTGGCCCGCGTCGAGGGCGGCGGCGAACGCCGCGCCGGCCTGCTCCGGACCGTCGACCTCCATCCGACCGACCAGCAGTGACGCGTCCACCGCGTCGGCGAGCGCGGCCCACCGCTGGTGGCCGGGCAGGTCGATCAGATCCTCACCATCGAGGTGCAGCAGGTCGAAGAAGTACGGGGTGAGCACCGTCGTGCCGGTGCTGGCGGCGGCCGCGAGCACCGCCGGGGCGACCGGCGTACGGCCGGTGGTGCTCGGTGTGGTGCGCCGGGCGGCCCGGCTGGAGGTCTGCTGGAACGGCAGCGGACGGCCTGTCTCGTCCAGACCGATCGCCTCGCCGTCGAGCACCAGCTCCCGGCCGGGCAGGGCGCGAACCGCCGCGACGACCTCGGGCACGCGGCTGGTGATCTCGTCGAGGCTGCGGGTGAACACGGCGATGTCGGCGCCGGAGCGGTGCACCTGGATGCGGATGCCGTCGAGCTTCACGTCGACCACGGCGGGCGTCCCGGTCGCGGCCAACGCCTCATCGACTGAGGGGGCGCTCTGGGCGAGCATCGGCGCGAGTGGCCGGCCGACCCGCAGGCCGAAACCGGCCAGCTCTGCGGCACCTCCGCGCAGCGCGGCCACCGCCACGGCCCGCAGGTCACCGGCGAGCAGCAGGGCACGGCGGACGGTGGCGACCGGCACCTCGGCCGCCTGGGCCACGGCATCGGCGAGCAGCCCGGCCTGCGCGCCCTGGCGCAGTTCACCACCGAACAGGCCGGTCAGCAGCCGTTGCTCGTCGGCGGTGGCCGCCGCGTAGAGGGCGCCGAGCAGAGCGCGGCGGCGGGCCTGCGCCCCCGAGCCGTGCACAGCGGCGATCTGGGCGATGGCCGCGTCGACGGCGGCCACGGTCAGGGTCGGCTCGACGGCCGGCGCGGGCAGGTCACGCAGGCTCGCGTAGCCCACGCCGGTCTGGCGTTGCCGCAGCTCACCGGCGAGATAGCCGGCACCGGGCTCCACCTCGGCCGGGTCGAGCCGGCGCAGCGCGTCGGCGAGCAGCTCCACCTTGGCCCGCCGGCCGTTGGTGGCGCCCACGGCGGCGGAGGTGGCCGCCAGGTCGATGAACCGCACGAGGCTCATCCTGCCAGTCACCTCCGACACCGCCCGGGCATTGCCGTGCCCGGGCGGTGTCGGCGCGGTGCCGCAGCCCGCTGGCCCTGTTTCTCAAGGCACTTAAGGGGCGGCGGGAATCAGGCGGAGACGGGCTCCTCGATGCGCAACCCTCGGGCGCGGACCTCACCGGCCACCCGGGAGAGCACCGAGTCGAGGGCGACCAGGGCGGCGGAGAGCTCACCGAGCTGTTCGTTGAGCGTGTCCTCGGACCACGCGGAGACGTCGACGTCCCCCAGTGCGCTGACGGCGGCCCCCAACCGGGCCATCACCTCGTTCGTACTCATGTTCGAAAGCCTATAACAATCCCATCGACGACACGCCGTGAACACGCAGTTCAGGCGCAAACTTGCCGTTATCACTCCGCCGCGGCGGCCACCTTGCCCAGCAGCAGCGCCTCGGCCAGGCAGACCTTGGCGAACTCGCCGAGGTGCAGGCTCTCGTTCGGACCGTGCGCGCGGGCGTGCGGGTCCTCCACGCCGGTCACCAGGATCGCCGCCTGCGGGAACATCTCCTGGAACGTGGCGATGAACGGGATCGAGCCGCCGACGCCGATGTCCACCGGCTCGGTGCCGTCCCAGGCCGCCTGGAACGCCGAGCGGGCGGCGTCGAACATCGGCCCGGACGCGTCGATCACGCACGGGTCGCCGTCGTGCTCGAAGGTGACCGTCACCTGCGCGCCCCACGGCGCGTGCTTCTCCAGGTGGGCGCGCACCGCCGCGTACGCCCGCTTGGGGTCGTCGCCTGGGGCGAGACGGACGCTGAGCTTCGCCTTCGCGGCCGGCACCAGGGCGTTCGGGGCCTCACCGGTGGCCGGGGCGTCGATCCCGAGCACCGCCAGCGCCGGCTTGGTCCAGAGCCGGTCGGTGAGCCGGCCGGTACCGATGAACTGCACACCCTCGGCCAGCCCGGCCTCGGCGCGTACCCGGTCCTCCGGGTAGTCGACGGCGGCGCCCACCCGGCCGACCAGCCCGTCCACCGCCACGTCACCGGCGTCGTCGTGCAGGGTCGCCAGCAGCCGGACCAGCGCGGTCAACGCGTCCGGGATGGCACCGCCGAACATGCCGCTGTGCACGGCGTGGTCCAGCGTGCGCACCTCGACGAAGCAGTTGACGATGCCGCGCAGCGAGGTGGTCAGCGCCGGTACACCGATGTCCCAGTTGCCCGAGTCGGCGATCACGATGACGTCCGAGGCGATCTCGTCGCGGTGCTCGACGAGCAGCCGCTCCAACGAGTCGGAGCCGAACTCCTCCTCGCCCTCGATGAACAGCACCACACCGACCGGCAGAGCGTCCCCGTACGCCCGCAGGGCCGCGACGTGCGCCATGATGCCGGCCTTGTCGTCGGCCGCGCCCCTGCCGTACAGGCGGCCGTCGCGCTCCACCGGCTCGAACGGGTCGGACTCCCACAGCGACCGGTCGCCGACCGGCTGCACGTCGTGGTGGGCGTAGAGCAGCACGGTGGGCGCGCCGGGCGGGGCCGCGCGACGGCCGATCACGGCCGGCTGCCCGCCGGAACGCACGATGTCGACGTCCAGGCCGCAGCCGCGCAGCAACTCGGCGACCGCCTCGGCGGAACGCTCGACGTGCGAGTGGTCGAAGCCGTCGAAGGCGATGCCGGGGATACGGACGAGGCGTTCGAGGTCGGCCCGGACGCCGGGCATCTCCCGCTCGACGGCGGCCCGTACCTCGGACTCGGTCATGATCGGTGAGGTCATGACCGGCATCGTATGCCGGCCTTACCCAGGCCAGCCGGCGGAGCCCGCACCCGCAGCGGGGACCCGGACGAAGTAGCGCGACGCGTCGAGCGGCAGCGTCGGCGCGCCGTCGACCACCAGGTCGGCGTGCCCGGAAGTGTCGTCGGCGGTGAAGTGCGCCCGCTCACCGACCTGCCAGCGGCGCAACTCCGGCAGGATCTCCGACCCGTCCCGCTCCATCGCGCGGGCCAGCCGCAGCGGCGCGGGCGCGGTCACGAAGACGGCGAGGGTCAGCTCCGGCCGGACGACGGCACGCGCCGCGCTGACCCCCTCCACGATCAGCACCGGCGTCACCGGCACCGGCACCGGGCGGGGCAGGAAAGATCGCCGTACCCAGCTGTACCGCCGGTACGCGCCCGGCTCACCCTGGCGCAGCCGGGCCAGCACCTCGCCGTCGAGCCGGGGCCAGAAGGTCAACTGGTCGTCCCAGCCGTCGAGCAGGTCGTCGGTGTGCACCACGGGCGGCCGCCCGCCGGGCAGCGCCGCCAGGGCGTCCGCGAGGTGCGCCGCGAACCGGCTCTTGCCCGCGCCGCTCGGCCCGTCGACAGCGACCAGCCGGGTCCGTCCCAACCGCGCCGGGCCCGCGAGCACCCGGCGCGCCACCTCGGCGTAGGCCTCGACGACTGCCACCGGTGCCACCTGCGCGGCGGAACCCTCGGTCGGCCCGCCGGCGTCGTTTCGGTGTCGAAGGGTGCCGGGCTCACGCAGCGGCGGGCCCTTACGGCCGAGCGGTCCCCTGGCGACGAGTCCGTGCACGAGCGCAGTATGCCCCTCCCCTGGTCCACGCTCGCCAGGCTGGGCGCCCCGGGCCCGGCTGGCCCGGCCTGGCCCGGCGCGGTCTGGCCCGGCGCGGTCCGGCCCGGCGCGGTCCGGCCCGGCGCGGTCCGGCCCGGCGCGGTCTGGCCCGGCGCGGTCCGGCCTGGCCCGGCTGGCCCGGCTGGCCCGGGTCTGGCCTGGCCCGGGTCTGGCCTGGCCCGGGTCTGGCCTGGCCCGGGTCTGGCCTGGCCCGGGTCTGGCCTGGCCCGGTCTGGCCGTGATCGACTCGGTTTCACGGATATCGCTCTCTCCCGCCGCCACAACACCCCGACCTCACGGAAACCGAGTCGATCACGCCGGTCCCGGCCGGGTGACACGTCTGGCCGGGCCTGTTGGGGCGGCCATTCTCACGTCCGGGGGAATTGGGGTGGCGAGGGGTGACGGGCGGTCCGTTCGGCGCGCGAGCCGGTAGCCGAGTCGGCATGATCGGGTGGTGCTCCGAGACGTGATGAGCCCCGGCATCGACGCCCTGCTCGAACAGGCCCGCGCCGGGCTGCACCGACTGACTCCACAGCAGACCGTCGAGGCGGTCCGCGGTGGCGCTCTGCTTGTCGACACCCGTACCGACACACAGCGCCGCGAACAGGGTGACCTTCCCGGGGCGGTCGTCATCGACCGCACGGTGTTGGAGTGGCGGCTCGACCCGGCCAGCGCCTGGCGCATCCCGGAGGCCACCGCGTACGACCGGGAGATCATCGTGGCGTGCCGCCAGGGCTACAGCTCCAGCCTGGCCGCCGCGAGCCTCCAGACCCTCGGGCTGCGCCGGGCCACCGACATGATCGGCGGCGTCGACGCGTGGCTGGCCGCCGGCCTGCCCACCACCGACCGCCCCGCCGACATCCGCCTCTGACCCGCCCGCTATCCCACCCCGCCGATCATGAAGTTGTGGTGGCGGACGTAGGGGACCATCAGCGACGTATCAGGCACCACGACTCCATGATCGACGCCGGAGGCGGTCGGTCCGTCGCGGCGGTGGCGGTGGCGGTGGCGGTGTTGACGCTGGAGGCGGTCGGTCCGTCTTGCAGGGTGGCGCTCAGGTGGGCGGGGCGCCGGGCGGGATGAAGGGGAGAGCCTCGGGTGCGCCGGTTTCGATGAGACGCCAGAGTGCGTCGGTGTCGAGGTGCTCCTCGACGAGGTCGCCGAGCAGGTCGAGCGAGCGTTCCCGGGCGGCGGCGAAGCTGGTGGCCGGCGCGACCCGGAAACCGGTACGTCCGGCCAGCCGCGCCGCCTCGGTGAGGAACCAGCGGCGGAAACCGTCGGACTCGAACGCGCCGTGCCAGTGCGTGCCGTGCACCGCGCCGTGCACCGCTCCCTCGCCCGCTCCGTCGGCCCCGGTCAGCAGCGGGGTCAGGTCCGGGTCGGACTGCGAGACGTACCCGTGGTGGATCTCGTAGCCGCGGACCGTCACGTCGCCGGGGCCGGCGCCCACCGACTGCCGGACGGTCTTGCGGGGATCGAAGGTGATCTCAAAGGGCAGCAGACCGAGCCCGGGTACGCTGCCCTGCCGACTCTCGACCGGGTCGTGGATGGCTCGGCCGAGCATCTGGAACCCGCCGCAGAGGCCGAGCAGCGGCTTACCGGCTGCCGCGTGGGCGGCGACCGCGTCGGCAAGACCGGTCTCGCGCAGCCAGGCCAGGTCCGCGACTGTCGACTTCGAGCCGGGTAGGACGATCACATCGGCGGAGGCCAGTTCGGCCGGCTCGACGGTGAGGCGTACGCGGACACCCGGCTCGGTGGCGAGCGCCTCCACGTCGGTGGCGTTGCTGATGCGGGGCAGCCGCACGACGGCCACGTCCAGCCATTCGGTGCCGTGTGGGGCGGCGGGACGGCCGAGTACCCGGCCGTAGGCGAGGGAGTCCTCCGCGTCCAGCCACAGGTCGAGCGACCACGGCAGCACCCCGTACGTGGGACGGCCGGTCACGTGACGCAGCATGTCCAGCCCCGGCTGGAGCAGGCCGAGGTCCCCCCGGAACTTGTTGATCACGAAGCCGGCGACGAGAGCCTGGTCGGCCGGGTCGAGCAGGGCCACCGTGCCGAACATCGACGCGAAGACACCGCCCCGGTCGATGTCGCCGACCACGATGGCGGGCAGGCTGGCGTGCCGGGCGAGCCCCATGTTGACGTAGTCCCCGGCCCGCAGGTTGATCTCCGCTGGGCTGCCCGCGCCCTCGCAGATCACCACGTCGTACGAGGAGCGCAGCTCAGCCAACGCCGCGTACGCGGTCTCGGCGAGCCGGGGTCGCAACTGCCGGAAGGTGCCGGCGGTGATCGTGTCGACCGCTTCGCCGAGGAGCACCACCTGACTGGCGAGGTCACTGCCCGGCTTGAGCAGCACCGGGTTGAAGCGCAGGTCCGGTGCGAGCCCGCACGCCGCCGCCTGCATGGCCTGGGCGCGGCCGATCTCCCCACCCCGCCCGTCCGGCCCGACCACGACGGCCGAGTTGTTCGACATGTTCTGCGCCTTGAACGGCGCCACCTTCACGCCCCGCCGGTGCAGCCAGCGGCAGATGCCGGCGGTGAGCACGCTCTTGCCGGCGTCCGAGGTGGTGCCGGCGACCAGCAGCCCGCCGCTCACCGCCCGCTCCCCCACCCCGTGACGCCGCCGACCCGGCCACGCCCCGCCCCGACGGGCCTTGGGCTGCCTGCCCATCGGCCAGGTTCCCCCCCGACGGGCAGCGAGCGGCCTGTCCACGGGCCGCGCTGAACCGCCTCCCGGGCCGGCACCGGGCCGGCACCCCGCCCGGTCACCGCTCGCACGCCCCACCGCGCGACTGCGCCGGTGAGGCGACCGACGGTCAGCGGGTAGGCGGCGGCCAGCCCGACGGCTGCCAGGCCGACAGCGCCGGAGATACGCGCGGCCCGCTTGAGGTGTCGCGCCTCGGGACGGGGGCCGTCGCCCAGGAACGGGCGGACCTCGGAGCGCCCGAAGTACATGTTGCGGCCACCGAGGCGGACGCCGAGCGCGCCGGCCATCGCCGCCTCGCACTGGCCGGCGTTGGGGCTCGGGTGGTCATTGCGGTCCCGCCGCCACACCCGCCAGGCGCGCTCCCGGTCGCCGTGCGCCACCGGAGCGACGGCGATGGTGAGGAGCCCGGTCAGCCGGGACGGCACGAGGTTGAGCAGGTCGTCGAGCCGGGCGGACGGGGTGCCGAACCGCGCGTAGCGCTCCGACCGGTGCCCGACCATCGCGTCCAGGGTGTTCGCGGCGCGGTAACCCAGCAGTCCGGGCAGGCCGGCGACCGCACCCCAGAGCAGCGGGGCGACCACCGCGTCGGAGGTGTTCTCCGCGACCGACTCGACGGTGGCGCGGGCCAACTCGGACTCGTCCAGGGTCGACGG
Organism: Micromonospora sp. DT44; assembly: GCF_049841635.1. Classification (NCBI taxonomy): domain Bacteria; kingdom Bacillati; phylum Actinomycetota; class Actinomycetes; order Micromonosporales; family Micromonosporaceae; genus Micromonospora; species Micromonospora sp. DT44. The sequence goes on from NZ_JBNCKS010000074.1 coordinate 17,952, forward strand.
GTCCCGGCCGCAGAGGTTGCCGAGGCGTTCCCGTGCGGCGGGCAGGTCGCCGTCGCGCAACGTCCGACCCATGATCGCGGCCTCGCGCCGCAGGGTACGGCCGCCCAGCACGGTCCAGGTGCCGGCGGCGACGAGGACCGCGCGGCTCACCGGCCGGTGCCGGGTGGCCAGCGCGGCGGCGACCCCGAGCGCCACGGGCCCGCCGACCGCCAACGCAGTGAACACCGCCCCGGCGGTCCGGTCCGGGCGGTGCAGGCGACGCTCCAGAGCGCCGGCCACCTGGCCGAACCCGGCGACCGGGTGCCACCGGCGGGGGTCGCCGAGCAACCGGTCCAGGGCGTAACCGGCCACCAGGCCCACCGCGTTCGCCACCGGTGCTGTCCGTCGCACGCTCACCACCCCCGGCCGGCCAGCCTAGACGAGCACCGCATGGGCCAGCCGCGCCTGCCGTACTCCACCGAACTCTCCTCCATCCGCTCTGCTCACGCGGGGTGACGACGCGAGCCGCGCCGCCACCCCGCCCCCGTCGTGCCCCGGCGCAGACGCCGTTGGGACCTCAGACGGCCGCGCTGCCGCCCCGGGACCGGACACTCATGCCGGCTGCGGCACCCGGCCTCGGCCCCGCCGGCCCCGACCGGACGACGGGGCATCCGGCTGGCCCTCGTCGGGCACCGGCCCCAACTCGTCGTCGGGGTCGTCCTCCGGGTCGGCGTCGTCCGCCGTCGCCGCGAGTGTGAGGCCGTCATCGTCCAGGGCGACGTCGAGCGGACCGTGGCCCAGCGGGCTGGTACGCGGTGAGGCGTACTCGGGCAGCTCGAAGTCGTCGTCGAGCGGGCCGTCGTCGGGCAGCGCCGGCGCCTCCTCGGCGGGTACCGGCTCGGTGGGCTCGCCGTGCACGCGGCTCTCGGTGGCGGCGTCCTCGACGGTGCTGGTGGTCATGGTCGGCCGGTTCCGCAGGAAGCGGGCGCGACCCCGGGACAGGTCGTGGCCGACGGCGACCGCCTCCAGCTCGTAGAGGGTGCGGTGGGTGCCGGCCTCGTCGATCCAGTCGCGGGTGTAGAGCCGACCGCAGACCACCACCGGGTCGCCGACCATCACCGACGCGGCGACGCCCTCGGCGAGCTTGCGCCAGCAGTTGACGCGGACGCGCAGCGAATTCCCGTCGACCCAACGGCCGCTGTCGCGGTCGAGGCGACGTGCGGTGGAGGCGACCTTGAAATTGGCCACCAGCGTGTTGCTCTCCTTGGTCCGGCGCCACTCGGGCGCCGTCAGAATATTGCCGACGATCGTGACGTACGTGTCGAACATCGTCCCTCCAGGGGATCGGGGGTGTGCCAGCGCGAGTCGACTCGGCATCGAGCCTGTGCGATGTCGACGGCCACCGCCAGCGCCGCCACCCGGACCTGTGGACAACGGGCCACCTGTGGACAACGCCCTGATCAAGCCCCTGTTGTGGTACGGCCGACCCACCCGAATGGCCAAGGGCGGTTCCGGAGCCGACCGAACTGGGTATGGATTTGATCAACGCACCACCGACAAGCTCCACGTCGACGAGAGGTCAGCACCATGACGATCACTACTTTCGGCTCCGCGACCGTTTCCGAGGTGCGGCGATGAGCGCCGTGGCGAACCCGGCGACCGTGGGCGAGTGCCTGCGGGTCGGCGCGGGGTTCTCGCAGGGCGACCGCAACTGGATCGCCGAGCAGTTCGCCACCCTCGACGCCCGGCTGGCCGGTTTCCACGCCGACGCCACCGAGCTGGAGGTGTCGGTGAAGGACCGGGAGGCGCGGGGTCAGAAGGTCACGCTGGAGTGCTGGATCGCTGGCCGGCAGAAGATCGTCACCACCTCCACCGAGGAGGACCTGCACGCCGCCCTCAACGACGTCCGCGACGACCTGCGTCGCAAGCTCAACGACGCCAAGACCCGCCAGGAGCCGAGGAACAACAAGCACCTGCGCGACATCCCGCAGCCCCAGGGCGACATCGACCCGATCGACGAGGACCCGGCCCGCGCCGACGCAGAAACGGTCTGACCCCCGCGCCCCCCCGCACCCCGCACCCCCGCGCCCCCTCATCACCGGTCGATCATGGAGTTGTGGTGGTCGTTATACCCGCTGAATCCCTTTCGCGGGGCACCACAACTCCATGATCGACGCGACGGAGGCGGCGGGCGCGAGGGCGGGGGCGAGGGCGGCGGGCGGGGGGCGGCGGGCGGCGGGCGGCGGGCGGCGGGCGGGGCGGGGCTACCGCTGGGTAGGCAGGGCGGCGTAGCGTCGGGGTTGTGGAACCGGACGTGTTGGGGTTGCCCTACGAGCGGCGAACGATTGACCTGGGCACCGACGACGAAGGTCCCGTCGTCGCGACCCTGGTCCGGCGGCGGGCCGAGCGCCCCACCGGGCGGGCGGTGCTCTACGTGCACGGGTTCGTCGACTACTTCTTCCAGACCCACCTGGCCGACTTCTTCGCCGAGCGTGGTTGGGACTTCTACGCGCTCGACCTGCGCAAGTACGGTCGTAGTCTGCTCGCGCACCAGACGCCGAACTTCTGCCGCGACATCAGCGACTACTTCCCCGAGCTGGACGCCGCCGCCGACATCATCCGCAGCGAGGACGAGCACGACACCCTACTGGTGATGGGCCACTCCACCGGCGGCCTGATCATCTCGCTCTGGGCGGACTCCCGCCGCGACGCCGGCCTCGTCGACGGCCTGGTCCTCAACAGCCCCTTCTTCGACCTCAACGCTCCCTGGGCGGTCCGTCGCCCCCTCGCGGCCGCCGTCGCCCGACTGGGCCGCAGGGCGCCGCACCGCGTCCTGCCGTTGGGCCTGGGCACGGTGTACGGCGAGAGCCTGCACGCCGACCACCGCGGCGAGTGGACCTATGACCTGGCCTGGAAGCCGCTGGCCGGGTTCCCGGTGCGGGCCGGCTGGCTGAACGCGATCCGCACCGGCCAGCGTCGGCTGCGCGCCGGCCTGGACATCCCGGTGCCGGTGCTGCTGGCCTGCTCGACCCGTTCCTTCCGGGGCAAGAAGTGGCACGACAACGCCACCCTGGCCGACGCGGTGCTGGACGTCGGGCACATGGTGAAGTACGCGCCCCGCCTCGGCCAGCACGTCACCCTGGCCCGCTTCGACGGCGGGTTGCATGACCTCACGCTCTCCGGACCGGCCGTACGGGCGAAGGTCTTCGACGAGGTCGGCCGCTGGGCCGAGGCGTTCCTGGCCGCCGGCCCCACCGCCCCGGCCGACGACGAGGCCGACACCGATGCGCCCACGCTGCCGCAGAGCCGCCGCCCGTCGACCGACACCGCCGAGGCAACAGCGGTCGGCGACTGACCGGGACGAGCGGGACGCTCCGGGGGCGAGGACGGTCAGGGCGAAGCGGGTTCAGGTGTCGCCGCGCGAGGCCGAAAGGACCGCGTCGATCCGGTCGAAGGTCGCCACCGGGTGCCCGCCGACGCCGGGCAGCACCAGGCCGAGGCAGTACAGCGACACGTCGCCGGCCGGGTCGGCCTGCACGACGAAGACGGGCGCACCCACGTACCCCGGTGGTAGTTTCGTGGTGATCCGCACGTCGTCCCCATCTCGGACCACGCGCTCGATCGCCACCTCCAGGGGGCGGGAGCCGTCCTCTCGTACCCCATGGGCCAGCACGAAAGCGGAACTGGCGTCGGCGCCGAGGTCGGCGACGGCCCCGGGCCCGGCGGCGATCCCCGCCGGTACCGGCTGCACGCGCCACCGCCAGCTGCCGTCGCCGGCGTAGCGGTGCAGGCCGGCGGTCGGCAGTACCGCGACCCCGTCACCCGGAAAGCTGGACCAACCGGGCACGATCTCGCCCTGGGCGACGGCGTCCGGCGCGACGCCCGCCGGCTCGGTGACGCTCGCCCGCAGGCCCAGCTCACCGCCCGCCGCGCCGACGAGGTCGGCCGCCGTCAGCAGCGCCTCCCCCACCAGGTCGTCGCCACCCTGAAAGAAGAAGGCGGTGCCGTAGGCATCGGCCGCCCGGTAGGGCAGAATCGCCCGACCAACGACCTGGCACAGCTCGTAGGCGACGCTGCTCTCGGCGTCGGGGTCCAGCAACACCAGCCGAGGGTACGGGGAGACGACCGGCCTCCTCGCGGGAACCCGGATGCCGACCGGAGCCGCCTCGTGAGACTCTGCACGGCAACGCGGAGGCGGCACCCATCGACCCGACACGCGGCGGGTCGGCGGTACCCTTCTGGCGCGACTTCCACGCCGCGCGCCCGTAGCTCAGCGGATAGAGCAGGGGACTTCTAATCCCAAGGCCGCAGGTTCGAATCCTGCCGGGCGCACCCAGGTCAGAGCAGGTCGATTTCAGCAACACCGCCCGATGGATCGGGCGCGGCATCAACGCTGCACGGTAGGTTCATCCCGTGCTCCCGATGACCCTGGAAGAGATCACTGCCGCGATCGGCGGAGCTGTCCACGATGCTCCCGACGCGGTGATCGTCACAGCCCCGGTGGTATTCGACAGCCGGCAGGTAGAGCCCGGCGGGATGTTCGTGGCGCTGCCAGGTGAGCGCGTCGACGGGCACGAGTATTCCGCTCCGGCGATCGAGGCGGGCGCTGTAGCGGTGCTGGCGTCACGTCCGGTCGGGGTGCCTGCGGTGGTCGTCGAGGACGTGCCTGCCGCCTATGGACGCCTCGCCCGCGCGGTGGTCGACCGACTGCCTCAGGCCACAGTCATCGGTGTGACTGGCTCGGTAGGCAAGACATCGACGAAAGACATCCTGGCCCAGGTACTTCCGACTTTCGGCGCGACCGTCGCCAACCGTGCATCGAACAACAACGAGCTTGGGTTGCCCTACACGGTCACCCGCGCCACCGCCAGCACCCGCTATCTCGTGTTGGAAATGGGTGCACGCGGCATCGGGCACGTGGCCTACCTGACCCGCATCGCCCCGCCCACCGTCAGCATCGTCACCCGCGTCGGGCACGCGCACCTTGGCGAGTTCGGGTCGGTGGAGAACATTGCTCAGGCCAAAGGCGAAATCGTGGAAGCGCTGCCCGCCGCGCACGACGGCGGGCTGGCGGTGCTCAACGCCGATGATGCGTTGGTGGCCGCAATGGCGAGCCGCACCCGCGCCCGCGTGCTGACCTACGGGATCGAGAACCCGGCGGACGTGCGGGCCGAGCACGTGAGATTGGACGAGCTGGGCCGCGCCGGCTTCCGGCTCGTGCACGACGGTCAGACTGCCGAAGTGCGGTTGCGTCTGTACGGGCTGCACCAGGCGTCCAACGCGCTCGCCGCCGCGACCGTTGCTCTCGGGCTGGGCCACCCGATCGAGGCAGTAGCCGCGGCCGTGTCGCAAGCCGAGGCCGTGTCCCCGGGCCGGATGCAGGTCACCACCCGCGCGGACGGGGTGACGATCATCAACGATGCTTATAACGCCGCGCCCGACGCCATGCGCGCCGCACTACGTGCCCTTCACACGATGAGCCAGGACAACCAACGCGCGGTCGCGGTGTTGGGCGAGATGGCCGAGTTGGGCGAACACGCCACAGAGGTGCACCGCGAGATTGGCCAGCAGGTAGCGGAGATCGGGGCCGAATGGCTGGTGGCGATCGGCGGGACGAACGCCGACCAGTACGCCGCCGGGGCCGCCGGCAGCGCCACAGCGGTTGATCGGGCGGCGGACGTGGCCGAGGCGTGGAACATGCTCAGCGACGGCCTACGACCGGGCGATGTCGTGTTGGTCAAGGCATCGAACAGCGCCGGGCTCCTCGCGCTCGCGGACAAGCTGATCGAGGAACCCGGCGCTGTCACCGCCCAGGCGTAAGGGTCACGCGGACAACGCGACCTCGGAACGCTGGGTCAGGGCGTCTAGGATCGCGGCACCGTAGCCGGTCACGTCACCGGTGCCCATCGTCAGGACCACGTCACCGCGACCGGCCATCCGGCCGACGAGCCGGGCCACGTGATCCGTGCCAAGCGGCAGGCAGTATTGACCGTCGCGCAACTGCGTCACGATCATTGTTGCGTCGGCCGCCGGCCGCCGCTGAGGCACAGTGCCGTGCACATCGAGCACCAGAACGTGATCGGCCTTGTCCGCCAGGAGCCGGCCGATCCGGCTACCGAAAGCCAGCACCCGGGCGTGCCCGGACGGCTGGAACACCACGATGACCCGGCCGCGAGCCAACGTGCGCGCGGCTTCCAGGTCGGCTGCGATCTCCTTCGGGTGATCGGCGTAGGATTCGACCACCGTTACTCCGGCCCGGGTGTCGATGTGCTCGAAGCGACGGCGTACCCCCGCGAAGGTGCACGCCGCGCCCGCCGCGTCGGCGGGGTCCAGGCCCAGGGCCACCGCGCACGCCACGGCCCCAACCGCGTTCTCCAGGTGGTGCGCCGCCGGGGTCGGCAGAGTCAGCCGCATCGTCGTCCCGTTCGGCATCCGGACGGTCGCCGACACGCTCCACCCCTCGGCGTGCACGTCGAGCAGGCAGATATCGGCCGTGCGGCGCCGGCCGTAGCGCAGCACCGTCAGGTCAGGTCGCTCATCGGCGATGACCTCGGCGGCCACGTTCGCGCCCACGCAGTCGGCGTTCACGATCAGGAACCCGTGATGAGCGATCCGGCAGCCGAACTCGACGTAGGCACGCATCACCGCGGCGTGGTTGACGAAGTTCTCCGGGTGATCGTCCGTGACATTGGTGATGATGGCCATCGACGGGGTGAGGAAGTGAAACGAACGGTCCGACTCGTCCGCCTCAGCGACCAGCAGCCGGGACCCGCCGAGACGGGCGCCAGACAGAGGCCCGGTCACATCGGCCCCGATCAGGTAGGTCGGGTCCTCGCCGAGAGTGCGCAGGATGTGGGCCAGGATGCCGGTCGTGGTGGACTTACCGTGCGAGCCGGACACCGAGACGAGCCGCCGGTTGGCGCTGAGCGCGTCGAGAACCTGCGCCCGGTGGACCACCGGGATACCGGCGGCGCGGGCCGCCTCGATCTCCGGCGCGTTCTGGGCAACCGTGGTGTAGACGACGCAGCTCGCGCCCTGCACGTAAGTGGCATCGTGCCCCACGTTGACCCGCACGCCCGCGACGCCCAGGGCTGCGAGTGTGGCGGAGTCGTTCAGGTCGCTGCCACTGACCTGGTGGCCCAGTTCGGCCAGCAGCCGGGCCAGTCCAGACATGGCCGACCCTCCGACGCCCACGAAGTGCGGACGGGACAGGTCAATCGGGCCGGTGTAAGCCTCGATGGTCGGGTTACCAGTGATCGTGTCGGTCATGGTGCCGTGTCTCCTTCGAGATGAGAGCTGACGGGTTCCGTGCCGTGAGCGGACGTGCGAGAGGGCCTGCTCCTTCCGACGGGTGCGATTCCTTGCGCGCGGCCAGGGTGGCCTCGGGTCACCGCCTCGGCCGCGCGGGTCCAATCGATGTGCGTCGGCCTGTAGGGCGAGGCCGGAGACGGTGGCACGCCACCGTCGGGAAACGGGAAATAGCCAGTAGCCGGCGACGCAGCACCAAACGCCGCTTGCTTCCGCCCTCGCTTGCGCGCTGCGCGGCACGAGGGGCACGCACACGGGCGGCCACCAGGGAAGTGGAGTGACCGGTGCGGGCGATGCCTTGGTCGGATCAGATCCGCGTCGTCGTCATCCATGTGCGACGTCACTACTTCCGCAGGGTGGGGTGTTCACGACGTTCCCAACGACGGCACGAGACGATGCCCCGAAGAGTGCAGGGCCGCCGATGCGACGCGCGTTGATCAGTTCAGGGCGGGTCGCTCCCAGGTTCCGCCTGGGTAGACGCAGTGAGCGGCGGAATACGCGGACCGCGTCTTCGCGTTGCGGGCAGGACCCCGACTTTCCGCAGCCGGCGCAACAACCATTTGCGCTCAAAACCGTGTGCCGATCCAATACCAGTTGCGCCCTGTCGATCTGCCCGCCGCCAAAGTAAGTAGTCACGCGATTTCGCCTCCCGAGGGGGCAGGGCACGCCGCAGGAGCAACAACCTCTCGCCCATACGACGCACCCTGCCCGTCACCCACCACCACGGCGCACATCGCTCGTAGCAATGGGGATTCCGCCCAGATTTCAGCCACACAAGACCGACGCGACGCGGGGCTGATGTATTTGCCGATTCGTCGTCGTCTTGCGCACCTACAGCGAATCGCAAACCACCGCCTTTAGGTACTCTGTAACGAACGTCGAAGCGGTGAACGTGGTGAAAGATCGACTTCTATGCGGGGGTACACAGTGCCGCAAGCGGGACCCGGCAACACCAAGCTCGCAGCCGTGATCGCGGAAGCTGGGATGTCCCACGCCGAGGTGGCAAGAGCACTGGTCCGCGTCGCTCAAGAGAGCAACGTGGACGAGTTGACCGGGGTCGGCCGCTCCCACGTCTCGCACTGGATCGCGGGCTCGAAGCCTTCCGGACGAGCACCCGTGCTGCTCTGCGAAGCGCTGTCACGCAAGCTCGGACGCGTGCTGACCTTGGAGGACATCGGCCTGCCAGCTCCACTGCTGTCCTCAGCCGACATGCTTGGGTGGCGAGTCGATACGCTGGCCGCGCTGACCGAACTCGGGAGAGTCGACGTGGACGCTGAGCGCAGGCGTGTTCTGGGCACTGCCGCCTACTCGCTTGCTGCGCTTGCCCTGCCAGCCGATCCCTGGTGGACGCGCATGGCCAAGCTGGGCCAAGCGCGCGGCACGCCCGCTGGCAGGACCGTAGGCAGGGGCGACGTTGACGCGGTACACGACATGGCGTCGCTGTTCTCGCGCGTGGACCAGCGCCGAGGCGGCGGGCACGCCCGATCAGCAGTAGCCCAATATCTCAGCTCCGACGTGGCGGCTTACCTACGCGGGCGCTACGCAGACGAAAAGCTGAGACGCGACATGTTCACCGCGGCCAGCGAGCTTTCTTACCTTGCGGGATGGATGGCGTTTGACAATGGCGAACACAACGTCGCGCAGCACTATTTCAACATCGCAGTGAAGTTAGCTGCCGAAGCCGACAACCCGGCGATGGCGGGCCACGTCCTCCGGGCGATGGCACACCAGGCGATCGACCTTGGGCACCACAAACACGCTCTCGATCTCGCCGATGCCTCGGTGCGCGGCGACCGCTACGAGACGGCAGCTCCACGGGAACGCGCTCTCATAGGAGTGGTCCATGCTCGCGCTCTAGCAGTAAATGACGAGACCCAACATTCGGCCCGCGCGCTGCTCCGAGCAGAGGACGACCTTGCCGCCGCCACCCAAGGAGACGACGAGCCCGGACGAGTCTTCTTCTTCGCTGAGGCCAGCCTCGCGCACGAGACGGCATGCGCGTTACGTGACACCGGCGACCTAGCGGGGGCGACAAGTCATTTCCGCCGCAGTGTCAGGACACGCAAAGCGGCAGCCTTCACCCGAACCCACGCCGTCACGCTTGGTTACCTCGGGGCAGTGCAGGCCCGGCAGGGTGAGATTGAGGAAGCCTGCGCAACGTGGTCCCGCGCCCTCGACGCGATGGACGGCGTTCGCTCGGGCCGTACGCGTCAGGTAGCCGCCGAGATGCGCGCCATCCTCTCCCCCTACCAAAACCGCAAGATCCGAGGGGCCCAGGAGATCGATGCTCGCGCCAAGAGCTACCTCTCTACTTCTGCCTAGAAGAAGTCACATACAGACCGGGAGGGCCGAATGGCAGCCGAAGAATTCACCGTGGAGTCCATTGCTCGCGTCGTAGGGGGAAGAACCGAGCCAACAGACGACTACTGGGGCGGAACCAGAGCTGTCATTCGAGTCGATGAAGAACGCTTCACGCCAGAGGCCACCAAAGGACTTGAGGAGTTCTCTCATCTTGAGGTCGTGTTTCGCTTCCATCTCACCGATCCCACTGACCTGAACCTCGGTGCACGTCGCCCCAGAGACAACCCGGAGTGGCCGGAAGTCGGCATCTTTGGCCATCGCAACATGCGTCGGATCAACTGGCTGGGCGTAAGTCGGTGCCGCCTGGTCAAGGTCGACGGGCTTGAACTGCACGTCGAGGACCTGGACGCGGTGGACGGCACTCCAGTCCTCGACATCAAGCCCTGGTTCTCAGAGTTCGGGCCACGAGGCTCGGTGCAACAAGCTAGGTGGAGCACCGAAATGCTAGAAGGCTATTTCGCCACACAAGACGATCAATCGGCCTGACGGGCGGCGCGTGCCGGCACCCTGTCGCATCCATCGCTTAACGTGATCGCCATGACTGAGAATCTCGTCGCCAACCGTCGCGCCATCCACCGCGACTCCTGATTCCCCAACCCCAAGCGCGAGCGTCACCGCCATTCCCGAGTAAGGCGTGCGTCAAGGTCAGTGTCGTTTTGATTGAAAGGGCCTGGCGGAAGTCTGCGGCGGGAAGAACTAAATGCTAGCGCAGTTCATAAGATCGAATGAGATGAGGGCGCTCGTTCAGCAAGAACCCTAAGCGGGCGTCATTCCAAACCTCAATGATTGGACGCTCTCCACGGGAGTTGTGCCGTTCAATCCAGGCTATGGCGTCAGAGGTGAAGCGCCCGCTCATCGCGACAACTACAGAGGTTGAAAGGCTGATGTCCGTCGGCGTGTCTGCGTGATCTGGGTCGATGGGTTCGGTAGGCCTGAGGTATGAGGTATCCGGCTGGTGGTGGGATGAACGCGGCAGCCCGGGTCCGGCGTGAGAAGGTCCGG
>NZ_JBNCKS010000075.1:0-25669 GCF_049841635.1 Micromonospora sp. DT44
TCGCCGGCCGCACGGCTTCGCCGGCCGCACGGCTTCGCCGGCCGCACGGCTTCGCCGGCCGCACGGCTTCGCCGGCCATGCAGCCTCGCCGTCCGCACGGTCCGCCGCCCACGCGGCACCATCGGCGGCGCGCCAGCAGGTCGTGCCCGGTTTGGGGGTGGACGGGGCGGCGGTGTAGTGTTGTCGAGTCGACCAGGCTGTCTCCGCATGCGAGCAGACAGCCTCGAAAGCGGAGCGCCTGCTCCCACCCGAGTCGCCGCTACGGTGGCCGGGTCCGGTCACCGGTTCCGGGCATGTCCCGGTCCCGGATGCGCGATCCTGTGATCGTGCCGACCGGTCGAGCGGGCCCTGGCATACGCCGGGGCCTTCTGTTTTCCAAGTCGGGTCCCATCCGGGAGCCGCAGGGGTCGGCACCTGAGCAGAAACGACTCGAGGAGGCCCCATCAGCGTCGAACCACGCGTGAACGAGCAGATCCGGGCACGTGAGGTCCGACTGGTCGGCCCAGAGGGTGAGCAGGTGGGCATCGTCCCGCTGGAGCGCGCCCTTCAGCTGGCCGCGGACGTCGATCTGGACCTGGTCGAGGTTGCGCCGATGGCGCGCCCGCCGGTGTGCAAGCTCATGGACTTCGGCAAGTTCAAGTATGAGAGCGCACTGAAGGCGCGCGAAGCGCGGCGTAACCAGCAGCAGACCGTCATCAAGGAAATGAAGCTTCGGCCGAAGATCGACCCGCACGACTACGAGACCAAGAAGGGTCACGTGGTGCGGTTCCTCAAGGCGGGCGACAAGGTCAAGGTGACGATCATGTTCCGCGGTCGCGAGCAGAGCCGCCCGGAGCTGGGTTACCGGCTCCTGCGCCGGCTCGAGTCCGAGATCACGGATCTGGGATACGTCGAAGCCGCTCCCAAGCAGGACGGCCGAAACATGATCATGGTTCTCGCTCCGCTTCGGGCCGTCAAGGCCTCCGCAGTCGCCGCCACGGCGTCCCGCGGTGCACCTCGGGACCGGGCAGTGGACGAGTCGGCCGCTTCGGCAGCCGATGAGACCGCAACGGCCGATGAGACCGCAACGGCCGATGAGACCGCAACGGCCGATGAGACCGCAACGGCCGGCGAGACCGCAACGGCCGGCGAGACCGCAACGGCCGGTGACACCGGCACTGCCGCCGAAACCAGCGGCAAGTAACAGGGAGAAGACGTTCCACATGCCGAAGATGAAGAGCCACACGGGTATGGGCAAGCGGGTCAAGGTGACCGGCCGTGGCAAGGTCGTGGCCGAGCAGGCTGGCAAGCGCCACCTGCTGGAGGGTAAGTCCTCCACCCGTACGCGCCGGTTGACCGGCACGGTCGAGGTGGCCAAGGCTGACGTCAAGCGCATCAAGAAGCTGCTCGGCCGCTGACGCGCGCCACCTTACCTAACTAGGAGTTGAGATGGCACGCGTCAAGCGGGCTGTGAACGCCCAGAAGAAGCGTCGTACCCTGCTGGAGACCGCGAGCGGTTACCGCGGTCAGCGCTCCCGGCTGTACCGCAAGGCCAAGGAGCAGGTGCTGCACTCGATGCAGTACGCCTACCGGGACCGTCGCGACCGCAAGGGCGACTTCCGGCAGCTGTGGATCCAGCGGATCAACGCAGGCGCCCGGGCCAACGGGATGACCTACAACCGGCTGATCCAGGGCCTGCGTCTGGCCGGCATCGAGGTCGACCGCAAGATCCTGGCCGACATGGCCGTCAACGACGCCGCCTCGTTCGCGGCGATCGTCGAGCTGGCCCGGGCTGCGGTCACGGCCGAGGGCACCGGCGGCGCGGCGGCTCAGGCCGCCTGATCCCCACGCACCAGAGAGAGGCGTCTCCCGCGTCGGCACCGCCGTCCGGGGGACGCCTCGATCGTGCCGAAGGAGCGCACACCATGGCCTTCACCCCGCGTACCCCCAGGGTTGTCGCCGCTCGCCGCCTCCAACGCCGCCGGGACCGCGACGCGGCCGGCCGGTTCCTGGCCGAGGGCCCGCAGGCGGTCCGCGAGGCCTTGGCGCGGCCGGGGGTGGTCACCGAGCTTTTTGGTACGACCACCGGGCTGGATCGGCACCCGGAGCTGGCCGCCACGGCGGCCCGGGCCGACGTGCCGGTCTCCGAGGTGACCGACGACGCCCTCGCGGCCCTGGCCGAGACGGTCGCCCCGCAGGGGCTCGTCGCCGTCTGTCGGCACCTGGACGTGCCGCTGGAGCAGGCCCTCGCGGGTGCTCCCCGCCTGGTGGCGGTGCTCGCCGAGATCCGCGACCCGGGTAACGCCGGCACCGTCCTGCGCACTGCCGACGCGGCCGGCGCGAGCGCGGTGATCTTCGCCGGCGACGCCGTCGATCCGTACAACGGTAAATGTGTGCGGGCCTCGGCCGGCAGTCTCTTCCACGTTGACGTGGTGCGCGCGCCCGATCCGGTCGCGGTGGTCGACGCGCTGCGCGCCGCCGGGCTGTCGATCTTCGCCACCACGGGGTACGGCGACGACGACCTGGACGACCTGACCGACTACGGCCGGCTCGTCGGGCCCACCGCCTGGCTGTTCGGTTCCGAGGCGCACGGGCTTCCCGAGGAGTTGACGGCCGCGGCCGACGCCCGGGTGCGGGTGCCGCTGTACGGGCGCGCGGAGAGCCTCAACCTGGCTGCCGCGGCGGCCGTCTGCCTGTACGCTTCAGCGAGAGCACAGCGCTGAGGTGACCCTCGGCGCGACTGACAGCAGGGGAGAGCGTCCGTCCATGAACGCGCCACGGCGTTCGTTTAGCCAGCCCGCCGGTGTCGGCGGGCGGCGGGCCTGACCTGCTCCCTGCGCAACTCCTACCGGCGGGCTGCGGCACAGCCGCGCGTCCGTAGACTCGCTTCGCCGCCCCGATGACGGGCTGGCGCCGCCGTGAGGGAGTGCCCGTACGCCATGAGCTACCGCAACGATCCGTACGACCCGAAGCAGGTCGCCCTGCTCGACCCGGCCGCCCTGGCCGAGGCCGTCGCCGACGCCACGAAGGCGTTCGACGCCGCTGCCGACCCGGACGCGTTGACCGCGCTACGCCCCGCGCACCTCGGTGACCGGTCTCCGGTGTCCCTCGCGCGCCGGGAGATCGGCGCGTTGCCGCCGGCGGCGAAGTCCGACGCCGGCAAGCGGGTCAACGAGGCCCGCCGGGCGATCGAGTCCGCGTACGCCGAGCGCGCCGAGGTGGTGGAGCGCGAGCAGGCCGAGCGGGTGCTCGTGGAGGAGCGGGTGGACGTCACCCTGCCCTACGACCGGCGTCCGCGCGGCGCCCGGCACCCGTTGAGCACGCTGATGGAGTCGATCAGCGACCTGTTCGTCGGGATGGGCTACGAGGTGGCCGAGGGGCCCGAGGTCGACCTGGAGTGGGTCAACTTCGACGCGTTGAACATCCCCGCCGACCACCCGGCGCGTGGGTTGATGGACACCTTCCACATCGCACCGGAGGGCTCGGGCCTCGTTCTGCGTACGCACACCTCGACGGTGCAGACCCGCACCATGCTCAGCCGCAAGCCGCCGATCTACGTGATCGTGCCCGGCCGCGTCTACCGCACCGACGAGATCGACGCCACCCACAGCCCGGTGTTCCACCAGGCCGAAGGCCTCGTGGTCGACAAGGGCATCACGATGGCGCACCTGCGGGGCACCCTCGACCACTTCGCGCGGGCGATGTTCGGCCCCGAGGCAAAGACCCGGTGGCGGCCGCACTACTTCCCGTTCACCGAGCCGTCGGCGGAGTTCGACGTGTGGTTCCCGGAGCACCGCGACGGTCCGCAGTGGGTCGAGTGGGGTGGCTGCGGGATGGTCAACCCCCGGGTGCTGCGCGCCTGCGGGGTCGACCCGGGGGTCTACTCCGGCTTCGCCTTCGGCATGGGCATCGACCGGACTCTGATGGTCCGGCACGGGGTCAGCGACATCCGCGATCTCTTCGAGGGCGACGTGCGGTTCAGCCGCGCGCTCGGGACCGGAGCGTAGGGCGATGCGGGTACGAGACACGGGAACGGTGGTCTGAAGTCATGCGAGTTTCTGTCAGTTGGCTGCGGGAGTACGTCGACCTCCCCGCCGGCCTGCCCACCGGCGATCTGGAGCAGGCCCTGGTCGACCTCGGCATCGAGGTCGAGTCCGTGCAGGACCTGCGTGCGAGCGTCACCGGTCAGCTCGTCGTCGGCGAGGTACGCGAGATCGAGGAGCTGACCGGCTTCAAGAAGCCGATCCGGTTCTGCCGGGTGGACGTGGGTGCCGCCAACGGCACCGGCGAGCCACAGGAGATCGTCTGCGGGGCGCGCAACTTCGCCGTCGGCGACCGGGTCGTGGTGATCCTGCCCGGCGGCGTGCTGCCCGGCGGGTTCGCGATCGGCGCGCGCAAGACGTACGGGCACAACTCGGCCGGCATGATCTGCTCGGCCAAGGAGCTGGGCCTGGGCGACGACCACTCGGGCATCATCGTGCTGCCGCCGGAGGTGGCCGCCAAGCCGGGCGACGACGCGCGGTCCGTCGTGGGCCTCGACGACGTCGTGTTCGAGCTGGAGATCACCCCCGACCGGGGGTACGCGCTGAGCCTGCGCGGCCTGGCCCGGGAGCTGTCGCACGCGTTCGACGTGCCGCTGCGTGACCCGGCCCTGGTACCCGCCCCGAGCGGAACGCCGACGCCGGCGTACCCGGTCGAGGTCCGTGACACGGTCGGCTGTGACCGGTTCACCGCCCGCCTGGCGCGCGGCGTCGACCCGGCCGCGCCCACGCCGTCGTGGATGGCCCAGCGGCTCGTCACCGCCGGCATCCGCAGCATCTCGCTGCCCGTCGACATCACCAACTACGTGATGTTGGAGCTGGGCCAGCCGATGCACGCCTTCGACGCCGACCGGATCTCCGGACCGTTGGTGGTTCGCCGCGCCGAGGCGGGGGAGAAGCTGACCACCCTGGACGGCGTCAGCCGGGTGCTCACCGCCGACGACATGGTCATCTGCGACGACACCGGCCCCATCTCGCTTGCGGCGGTGATGGGCGGCGAGACCAGCGAGGTCGACACCGGCGTCACCACGAACGTGCTCTTCGAGGCCGCCCACTGGGATCCGGCCATGGTCGGGCGCACGGCCCGCCGGCACAAGCTGTTCAGCGAGGCCGCGAAGCGCTGGGAGCGGGGCGTCGACCCGGCCGTGCCGCTGGTCGCGCTGGAGCGGGCCGTGCGGCTGCTCACCGAGCACGGCGGCGGCGTTCCGAGCGCCGAGATCCTGGACATCGACCACGTCCGGCCGCGTACCCCGATCACCCTGCCGGCGGACCTGCCGACCCGGCGGGTCGGCGTCGAGTACCCGCCGGCGCGCGTCGTCGCCCTGCTGGAGCAGGTGGGCTGCACGGTCGCGCAGGGCGCGGACCGGCTCTCCGAGGACCCGGGCGCGGTCGGCACGGCCAGCGGCGCCGGTGTCGTGCTGAGCGTCACCCCGCCGAGCTGGCGGCCCGACCTGACCGACCCGGCCGACCTGGTCGAGGAGGTCGTCCGCCTCGACGGGTACGACAAGGTGCCGTCGGTGCTGCCGACCGCGCCGCCCGGGAACGGCCTGACCCCCCGGCAGCGTCGCCGCCGGGCCGTGGCGTGGTCGCTTGCGGAACGCGGGTACGTGGAGGTGCTCGCGCACCCCTTCGTCTCCCCGGAGCTGGCCGACCAGCTCGGCCTGCCGGCCGACGACCCGCGCCGACCCGCGGTGCGCCTCGCCAACCCGCTGTCCGAGGAGGAGCCGCTGCTGCGCACCACGCTGCTCGGCCCGCTGCTCGGCATCCTCAAGCGCAACCTCGGCCGGGGTCAGCGGGACCTCGCCCTCTACGAGATCGGCGCGGTCTTCCATCCGCGTCCCGACGCCGGCAGTCCGCCGGCGATGGGCGTGGACCGGCGACCCACCGACGAGGAGTTCGCCGCCGCCGACGCGGTCGTGCCCGCCCAACCGGTGCACGTCGCGGCGGTGCTCGCCGGTGACCTGGACCCGGCCGGCTGGTGGGGCGCGGGCCGCCCGGCCGGCTGGGCGGACGCCATCGAGGCGGCCCGGGACGTGCTGGCCGCCGCCGGCATTCCCGACGAGCGGGTCGAAGTACGGGCCGTCGAGTACGCGCCGTGGCACCCGGGCCGCTGCGCCGAGCTGCGGGTCGACGACACCGTCGTCGGATACGCCGGTGAGCTGCACCCGGCGGCGGTGGCGGCCCTGGAGTTGCCCCGCCGTACCTGCGCCATGGAGCTGGACCTGGACGTGCTGCCGCCGGTGCCGGTGGTTCCCGCGCCGACGGTGTCCGGCTTCCCGCCGGCGCTGATCGACGTGGCGCTGGTGCTGGACGAGTCGGTCCCGGCCGAACAGGTGCGTCGGGCGCTGGAGGCGGGCGCTGGCGAGCTGTTGGAGGACGTGCGACTGTTCGACGTGTACTCCGGCGCGCAGCTCGGCGAGGGTCGCCGGTCCCTGGCGTAC
The DNA here is from genome assembly GCF_049841635.1 of Micromonospora sp. DT44. Taxonomy (NCBI): domain Bacteria; kingdom Bacillati; phylum Actinomycetota; class Actinomycetes; order Micromonosporales; family Micromonosporaceae; genus Micromonospora; species Micromonospora sp. DT44. Next base: position 6,461 of record NZ_JBNCKS010000075.1, read on the forward strand.
AAGCTGACGTTCCGCGCCCCGGACCGGACGCTGACCGTCGAGGAGGCGTTGGCCGCCCGGGACGCGGCGGTCGCCGTCGCGGCCGAGCGCTTCGGCGCGACCCTGCGCGGCGCCTGACCATGCCGGTGCTGGGATGGCTCGCGGTGGCCGCCGTGCTCGCGGTGGCCGCCGCCGGCCTGCTCTGGGCCCGCCGGCACCTGCTGCTGGTCGCGGTCGTGGGCCGGAGCATGGAGCCGACCCTGCGCTCCGGCGACCTGGTGCTGGCTCGGCGGGTGCCGCTGGCCCGGGTCCGTCCCGGCGACGTGGTCGTGGTGGTGGCGCCGGCGCAGATGACCGCCGGGCGACCCGTGGACGCCGACGCGGCGGGCACGCCCGGGCTGTTGATCAAGCGGGCGTACGCGGTGCCGGGCGACCCGGTGCCGGTGGACCGCGTGCCACTGCTGCGCCAGGGCGGTGAGCGGAACGTGCCGGCCGGCCGGCTGGTGCTGCTCGGCGACAACCCGTCGCAGAGCTACGACTCCCGCGAGTGTGGCTACTTCGCCGAGCCGGACGTGCTGGGCGTGCTGGTCAGGCCGCGACCGCGTCCGAGCTGACCAGCACATCGGCACCGCGCAGAACGGCGTGCCGCCCGGCCGGAAGCCGGACGGCACGCCGTCACCGCCTCAGCAGAGGGCGGACATCGTGCTCGCGCCCGCGCTGCAGTAGTAACCGCAGGTGCCGCAGGTTGTCTTGCATGCGCCGTTCGTGCTGCACCGCTTGAAGTAGCAGGTGCCACAGAGCGCGCAGTACGGGTCCGGCGGACAGCCGGCGGCTGCCGTCACCTTCGGGACGAACACACCCAGCATCCGCTCGCCCAGGGTCTCCAGTCGACGGAACATTCGTTCACCTCCTCCCGAGATCGATCTGTGTGTCGGGACGCTACGGCGGGCCGGTACACCGCCGGTACAGCCGCGCATGACGTCGATGACACTCGATGTATTCGTGATGTATCCACCGCTCCTAGCGTGGGCCTCCCGGCAAGGAGGTGGTGCACGGATGCGAGCCCTGGAAGTGACCGCACGGCTGCTGTTGGCCCTCGTGTTCCTCGCCGCGGTCGTCGGCAAGCTGCGGACCCGGGAGGGATTCGCCGAGTTCGTCGGCTCGGTCGGCCAGTTCGGCGTACCGAGGCGCTGGACCGGGCCGGTCGCCCGCCTCGCGGTCGCCACCGAGGCCGCCGTGGTGCTGCTGGTCGCCGTCGGGTGGACCGCGCCGATCGGGCTGCTGCTCGCCGCCGGGCTGCTCGGTGTGCTGACCGCCGCGATCGTCAGGGCGCTGCGCCAGGGTGCCCGTCCGGCCTGCCGCTGCTTCGGTGCCGCCGACGCGCCGGTCGGCGCCCGGCACGTGGCGCGCAACGTCCTCCTCGCCGCGGTCGCGCTCCTCGGTCTGCTCGGCTGGGCCACCGCCACCGGGCCACCGCCGTCCGCGCCGACCCTGCTGCTCGCCGCGGGCGTCGCGGTTCCGCTCGCCGCCGTGGTGGTCCGCCTCGACGACCTGGTCGCACTCTTCGCTCCCACGCCCTCGCGGCCGTCCCGGCCGGCTGGACGGCACTGACCCCCGTTCGCATCGCATCCCCCATACCCGAAGGAGTCCTCATGGCGCTGTTGACCGTCGCCGTCGTCCTCGCCGCCGCCCTCGGCCTGCTCAACCTGGTCCTGATGCTCGGTGTCATCCGGCGGCTGCGCGAGCACTCCGACCTGCTCAGCGACCAGCAGGGCCAACCGCCGGCGGTGATGCTGGAGGTGGGGTCGATCCCCGGTGACTTCGTCTCGACCACCGTGGACGGTCGGGTGTTCTCCCGTGCCGACCTGCCCCCGATGACCCTGGTGGCGTTCCTGTCACCGAGTTGCGAGCACTGCGAGGAGCAGCTTCCGGTGCTCGTCGACCGGGCGCGGTCGATGCCCGGCGGCGCCGAGCACGTGTGGATCGTCGTCGTCGGCAAGGGCCCGGAGACCCAGCCGTACGCCGAGCAGTTCGCCGGCCTGGCGACCGTCTTCGTCGAACCCGGCACCGGCGCGCTCCCGCTCGCGTTCGGCGTCAAGGGCTTCCCGGCGTTCGGCCTGCTCGACGAGCGCGGAATCGTCGCGTCGACGGCGTTCGGCATCGCCCGGTTGGACCTGCCGGTGGCGCGGTGACCGGGCCCCGGCTGGTGCCGCGACGGGCCGCCCGGCACGCCCGGGCGGCCCTCGGCCTGACCTGGCGGGCCGCTCCGGCGGGAACCGCCGCGGACCTCGTGTTCGCGGTCCTGGCCGGGTTGACCCCGGTGGCCGTCGCCGCGCTGACCAAGCTGCTGCTGGACCGACTCACCGGCAGCGAGGCGGGCGGCGTGCCGCTGACCGTCCTGGGTGCCGGCCTGGCGGTGGCCGCCGCACTCGGCACGGTCCTGCCGCACCTGCGCACCTACGTGGCGGCCGAGCGGACCCGAGCGGTGTCACGGCTGGTGCGTCGCCGGCTGTACGCCGCTGTGCAGCGCCTGGTCGGCCTGGTCCGGCTGGAGGATCCGGAGTTCCAGGACCGGTTGCAGGCAGCCCAGCAGACCGGCCACATCGGTCCCACACAGCTGACCGGGAACGCGTTCGGCGCGGTGCAGAGCGTGCTGGCGGTGGCGGGTTTCCTCGGCGTCCTGCTGGTGCTCAACCCCCTGATCGGGGTGCTGGTGCTCCTGGCCGCGCTGCCCACCCTGTGGATGCAGCTCCGGCTCAACCGGGCCCGCGCGGCGATGATCCTGCGGCTGGAGCACTTCCAGCGGCGGGATCTGTTCTTCGCCCAGTTGCTGGTGGGCATACCGGCGGCGAAGGAGGTGCGGCTGTTCGGCCTGGGCCGGTTCTTCGGCGACCGGATGCTCGACGAGCTGCACGGCATGCACCGGGTGGAGCAGCGACTCGACCGTCGGGAGGTACGCGCCCAGGCGGTGCTCGGCCTGCTCGGCGCCACGGTGGCCGGCGTCGGCGTGATCTACACGATCTCGATGGCCCGTGCGGGTGCGCTGACCCCCGGCGACGTCGTGATCTACCTGGCCGCCGTGCCGGGGGTACAGGGCGCGCTGGGTGGCCTGGTCGGTCAGCTCGGCGCGATCCACCAGGCGCTGCTGCTCTTCGACCACTACGACGACGTGGCCCACGTCCAGCCGGACCTGCCGGTGCCGGCCGGCCCGCGACCGGTGCCACCGCTGACCGAGGGCATCGAGCTGCGCGACGTGTGGTTCCGCTACTCGCCGGAGCACCCGTGGGTGCTGCGCGGTGTGAACCTGCACCTGCCGGCCGGCGGCACGACCGCGCTGGTCGGCCTCAACGGTGCCGGCAAGAGCACGCTGGTCAAGCTCCTCTGCCGCTTCTACGACCCAGAGCGCGGCAGCATCCGGTGGGACGGGGTCGACCTGCGCGACCTCGACCCGGCGGCGCTGCGTGAGCGGTTGGGCGCGGTGTTCCAGGACTTCATGCCGTACGACCTGAGCGCCGCGGAGAACATCGCGCTCGGCGACCTGAGCGCGCGCGACGACCCGGAGCGGCTGCGTACCGCTGCCCGGCACGCCGGCATCCACGACGCGCTGGCGGCGCTGCCCCGCGGCTACGACACCCTGCTGACCCGGATCTTCTTCGACGGCCCCGACCGGGACGACCCGCAGGCGGGGGTGGTGCTCTCCGGCGGTCAGTGGCAGCGGGTCGCGCTGGCCCGGGGTTTCCTGCGCGCCGACCGGGACCTGCTGATCCTCGACGAGCCCAGCTCGGGCCTGGACGCGGAGGCCGAACACGACCTCAACCAGCGGCTGCGCGAGCTGCGACGGGGTCGGACCAGCCTGCTCATCTCGCACCGGCTCAACGCGGTGCGGGACGCGGACACCATCGTGGTGCTCGCCGACGGGCAGGTCGTCGAGTGCGGGGACCACGACCGCCTGATGGCCGCCGACGGCGGCTACGCCCGACTGTTCAACCTCCAGGCCCGGGGCTACCGCCAGGACGCGCCGGCCCCGGCCTGACCGTTGCGGTCCCCACCCGCCTCGTCGGCGGCGAGTTCGGCGGCGTAGAGCCGGACGAGGTCACCGATGTGGAAGCGTCCCGGGCCGGCCGGTTCGGCGAGCTGCGCGGCGACCAGACAGTCCAGCGCCCGCGCCGCGTCCTCGGGCGGCGCTCCGCTGAGCGCGGCGGTCAGCTCCGCGGTGACCGGCCCCGGGTGGGCCCGGCCGAGCCGCCGGAAGATCGGAGCCGCCGCGCCGAGCCGCCGGTAGCTCGCGCCGAGCCGTGGGCCCAGCCCGGTCTCGGCGAGCCGGTACCGCTCGTCGCGCAGGACCCGTGCCAACCGGCTCAACGACCAGTGCGGCCCCTCGGTGAGCCGACCGGACGCGGTACGCAGCGCGAGCGGCAGCCGCTCGCAGAAGCTGACCACCGCCGAGGCCGCCTCCGGCTCGTCGTCCACCGGGCGGTCGCCGGCGGTGGCGCGCAACAGCGCCAGCGCGTCGGCGGCCGGCAGCGGCTTCAGCCGCAGCGTCGGCGCGTCGCTCGTGATCGGCGTGCGGCTGGTCACCAGCAGGGCGCATCCGCCGCGCACCGGGAGCAGGCCGTCGACCTGGGCGGCGTCGGTGGCGTTGTCGAGCACGAGCAGCACCCGGCGGTCGAACAGCAGGGACCGGACGCGGGCCCGGGCTTCCGCGATGCCCGACGGCGCCGGCTCGTCGGTGCCCGGGTGCAGGGCCCGCAGTACGCGTGCGGCGACCTGTAACGGCGGCGGCGGGGTGCCCGCGACCGACCCACCGAGGTCGAGGTGGAGCTGGCCGTCGGGGAAGGCGTCCAGCGCCTCGGCGGCGGCGCGCAGGGCCAGGGCAGACTTGCCGGTGCCGGCCATGCCGAAGACCGCGACGGTGACCGGCTGCCGCCGGCCATCGACAAGGGCGTCGCGTAGACGGGCCAGCTCGGCGCGACGGCCGACGAACGGGGCCGTGCGACAGGGCAGCTCGTGCGGTACGCGTGGCCCGTGCGGCTCGACCGCACGGTCACGGGTGTGCGAGGCGGCGCGGCGCCGGGCCGGGACCGCCGGCCGAGGCGCGTGCCGGCGGACCTCGCGGTACAGCTCGGTCAGCTCCGGCCCGGGCGCGACGCCCAGTTCTCCGTCCAGAGCCCGGCACGCCGCCTGGTAGGTCCGCACCGCCCCGGTCTGATCGCCGGCGCGGTGCAGGGCGGTCATCAGCAGCGCCCACGCCGGCTCACGTAGCGGGTGCTCGGTGACGTGGTCGTGCAGCAGGGCCAGCAATGCCGGCGTCCCCGGGTCACCCAGGTCCAGCCGGCAGGCCGCGTACGTCTCCCGGGCGGCGGCCCGCCGCTCGCGCAGCCGGTCGAAGGCGTCCGCGGTGGCCGGCCCGTACGCCGGGGACGGGTCGGTCGACGACCACAGCCCCAGCGCACGGCCCAGCAGGGTCGCGGCCAGCTCGGGCTCTCCGCCGATCCGGGCGGCATGTCCCTCGGTGGCGAGCCGTTCGAACTCGGCGGCGTCCAGCTCACCCGGCTCGACGCGCAGCAGGTAACCGCCGTGCTCGGCGTGCAGGCGAGCGGGACGACCAGGGGAGTCGAGCAGGTGACGTAGCTGGCTGGCGTGGCTGCGCAGGTTCGCCACCGCCGAGGCCGGCGTACACCTGCCCCACAGCTCTTCGCGAAGTCGTTCGACGGGCACGGGCGCGCCTGCGTGCAGCAGCAGGGTGACCAGCAGAGCGGCGGGTCGACCGGCCGGCACCCGTTGGGGCTGGCCGTCGCGTTGGACGCGGACCGGACCGAGGATCTCGAACGACAGCCCCACCGCGCCTCCGTCAGGTGCCCCCACGCGGACCGGACAGCCGGCCCACCACCGTCGGATAACGATGCTAGTCGATTGAGTGGCCACTCAGTCGATTCGTTTTCGACAACCGCTCACGACATGGCGGTCGCCGTCGTGGCGCAGCGCTTCGGCGCGATCCTGCGCCGGGTGGCCTGGGAGAGTGGACGGGTTCGTTACCTCATCGCGGCGGAAAGCGCCCGTCAGTCGTCGCTGGGGTTCAGATCACCGAGCTTGCGCAGGCCCGACAGGTCGCGGACCGTGATCCGCCGGTAGTCGGTGTCGACCAACCCGTCCGTCCGCAGCTCTCGAAGCACCTTCTGGATGGAGGTCTCGGAGGCGCCGCAGATCGTAGCCAGGTCGGGCTGCGTGAGACGGACGTCGATGACGATGCCGTCTATGCCCTGTCGACCATGGGTACGGCAGAGTTCGGCGATCACTCGGGCGACGCGCGGTTTCACCGGGTACGAGGTGAAGTCGATCCGGCGTCGGTTGGACCAGCGCAGCCGGTCGGACACCATCGCGGCGAGTTCGAGAGCAGCGTCGGGATGTTCCTTCAGGAACCTCTTGAACCGGTCCGGCTGGATCACGCTGTATTTCGCCGGGCCGCAGGTCGTCACAGTGGCGGAGCGGGGCTCGTTGTTCAGTGCCGACATCTCACCGACGAGGTCTCCTCCGACCCGCAGTGACAGCAGCGCGGATCGACCGTCCGGCAGTGTGGCGGTGACCTTGGTCAGCCCCTCCTCGAGTAGAACGAGGTGAGCTTCGCGCAGGCCCTCGTGAATGACGATCTGCCCGGCGGGGACCTGACGACGAACCCCCAGCCCCAGTAGCGTCATCCGTACCGGCGGCGTGAGCCGCTGCAGGAACGTGCCGTACGGCCATTCGTGGCTGGACAGCTCGCGTGGTCGTCGCACCCGCAGCCTCCTTCTCGATGGGTGGCTGCCGAAGCGTAGCCGTTCCTGTGCGTAGCGCGATGCCCCTGTCCGGCCCAAGGCGTCGACCAGCAGGTGGACGGCTGTCAGTGCCAGCACCGCCGCCGGCGACCATCCGAGGGTGAGCAACAGGTCGAGCAGATCCGTCCTCATGCGACAAGCACATGACGTGGCTGTGCGAGGGACCCGCCAGCAAAACGGGATGACGGGTTTTCGACTTGCTCATGGGATGCCGTAGTTCTACGGGATCCCGGTCCGCACGCACCGGTTCGATGGCTCCTGCGGTGCTTGCCCGTAGGGCGAGCCGGACGACGAAGGGCGGGAGCTGGATGCAACATCCCGAGCGGCGATTGTTGATCTCCGTGGACATGGAGCGGTACAGCAGGCGCAGCAACCTCCAACAGTATGAGGCGCAGCGGCACTTTCGTGAGCTGCTGCACGAGGCCGCCAATGCTGTCGGTCTCGATCGGGTGGCCTGGATGACTCAGCAGGCGGGCGATGGTGAGTTGGCGATCGTGCCGCGTGAGGTGTCCGAATCCCGCGTCATCGGCAAGTTCATTCCGGAACTGAACCGACGGTTGCGTAGCCACAACGGCAGCCTTCTCCCGGCTGCCCGAATCCGGCTCAGGGTGGCGGTGCACCAGGGGCTGGTGCACCTTGACGGTGCGAACGGCTTTCCCGGCAACGCCGTGGTGTATGTCTGTCGGCTGTGCGACGCCGACCCGGTCAAGAAGGCACTCGCCGCATTTCCTGACGCCGGCGTCGCGCTTGTCGTCTCGACCGAGATCTTTCGTGACGTGGTCACCGAGTATCCGGAGGAGATGCGACCGGAGCGTTTCGTGCGTATCGAGGTGGCACACCCCGACAAGGAGTTTCGCGAGTACGCCTGGCTCTGCGTGGTGGACGAGGATCTTTCCGGCGCCGGGATCCGGGCCGTCTCGCCGACCACCGACGACAGCCCGGTGCACGCGGCGGAGAGGTCGACGGAGGCCGAGGAGGCGAGAGCGCCTACCCGATCGACGGACCACGGCGGAATTCGCACTGGCGAAATTCGTGTCAACGGACAGAACGCCATCGGTCAGGGTGCGACCGCGATCGGCTCGGTTGGCCGCGACGCGAACTTCGGCACGGGTAGAGGCGATCCACGATGAGCGGTCGGTACACCCCTGTCCCCGCCGGTGGTCCGGGGGACCTGGACAGCCTCTTGCGCGACGTGTTCGAGGATGAGGTTGCCTCTGGCGATGACCTACTCGGTGACGTGGAGGATGGCGCGGCTCGCGGACCCCGGGACGGATCACCAGTAGCAGCGGAGTTCTTCGACGGCGAGGATGAGCTGGCCCCTCCTGCGGAGCCGACCGAGGAGCCACCGGAGGAGGACGACCCGGAAGACCTCCTGGATCCCGGGGACGTGCTGCGCCAGCTGGCTGGCCTGCTGGGCGGCTCGACGATCGACGTCGGCGATGTTCGGGTTCAGGGGCAGAACGCCACCGGCCCTGGCGCCGTCGCCATCGGAACGGTCAACGTCACCGCCGGACGATCCGACGGCGCCGGGCGTGTCTGGTTCCAGACCCTGGTCGAGGCCAGTGTCCGTGAGACTGCCGGCAGGTACGCCTTCGCGCCGAGTGATCGCCGGCTCGACCACCAACTCCAGCAGCACCACCTGGTCTGCCTCTCCGGTCCGGTCGGAAGCGGACGGTTCACGTCGGCCACCCTGGCTGTGGCCCGGAGACACGGGTTCGAGCGGGTCCGCGTACTCGGTGTGGATCGATTGGCCGATCTGCTCGGCGTGGATGCGCCGTTGCCCGCCGGGCACGGTTACGTGCTCCGGCTGAATGAGGTGGCGCTTCGCGACGTGGACGGGTTCACGCTCGTAGCGCTGGCCGCCAGGGCCGAGACCTCCGGCACCACGCTGATTCTGATCGGGGACTTCTCCCGACGAAAGCACGACCTCGTCGGCCACATCGTCGAACACCATTCGGCGCCGGCGGCCGAGGTGTTTCGGGCGCAGCTCCGCCAACAGCTCACAGGGCAGTGCGTCGGCTGGTGCACGGGCACGTGCGACAGCCGTTGTGTAGAGCGATACGTGGATGAGGACTGCGTCGGGCATCCACTGCTGTCGGCCTACCTGGCCAGCGAACCTCGGCCCGGTGAGGTCTTCGAGATCGTCGCAACGATCGCTCGGACGGTCCCGAAGGGCGGAGCACTGGCCGAGCGACTGGAACAATTTCTGCCGCTTCAACTACGGGAGCGCGCGTCCGAGATCCTCGACGTGCGACGCGGCGGCGAAGAGGTCGACGCGTTCCCGCACGATGAGGTGCGGGCCTTCCGCTTGTCCTGCGCCGTCCTTGCCGGGCAGCCGGTGACCGAGATACACCGGGCAGCTCAGCGTCTGGCCCGGTTCGACTTCCAGGAACCCGCTTCGACCAGTGCCCCTTTTCGGGGTTCGATGCTCGACGCGCTGTTGGGATCGACACTGGGCCAAGCCGTCAGTCGGCTGAACGACGCGCGCGTGCCAGGTGGGTGCCGGATCGACTTCTCACCCGGCGCCGAGCCACTCCGGTCGGCGTTACTGGACGTCGCGTGGACAGAGTGGTGGTCGCCCAAACAGCTGCTCGACTGGTTGGCGGACCTGATCCGCGGAGACCTTCCGGCGGTCCGACAGGCCGCAGCGGGTGCGATCGGTTGGTCGGCGACCCGGGACGTGCAGTCAGCCCTCGACGTCGTGGGGGAACTGGCCCGGGAACGGCGGGCAGGGGTTCGGCAGGCCGCAGCGATCGTCCTGGTCGCGATGGCGATGCAGCCTGGGTTGCGTACTCGGATTCGGACCGAACTGGATCAGTGGGCAGCCGGTCCGGCGGCTCACCTACGGGACACCGTGGCGCGTGCGCACAGCCTCGGTCTGGCCCGGCTCTGGCCGGAGTCGGCGCTGGCCCAGTTGCGCCAGGTTGCGCAGGCCCGGATGCAGCGGCGGAACAACTCGGTTGTTCGGGGGTTGCTCGAGGTGTACCGCAACGGTCACGCGGCGAGCGTCGTGCCGGCGCTGGTGGAGTGGACTGCGTCCGTCGACCCCGAGGTGCAGCTCCACGCGGCGCGGACCCTGCGGGTACTCGCAGACCGCTGGAGTGAACCGCCCAGGGAGCACTGGCCGGAGCTGCTGCATCTGGTGGACCAGCGAACGATCGACCTGGCCGACCTGGCCGTCCTTTGGGCGACCGCCCTCAGTCTGCCGAAGACGGCGTACCGATCGTGGCGGACCCTCGGTTTCTGGCTGGACCGAGCGGATCAGCAGCCAGCCGTCGCCGAGCACTGCCTCGACCTCCTGCGGTACATGATCGCTGGACAGCCGGCCCTGCACCATCGCCTGGACCACCAGCTCCATCACGTGTGGCGTCCCGTGATGCCCCACCACGACCTGCTCGACGACGTACAACGGCTGATCGATGAGGAGACGCGATGACCATGGGCCCCGCCGCTGGTCCCGGCACGAGAGCACCCATCCCTCGGCAGGTGGAACGCCGTCGTTGGTGGCATGCGTTCTTCGCGCCGGCCGAGCCCCTGCTTCCCCCGGCCCCACCGGCGCCGATCGTCCCCGCCACCGTGACGTTCCGTCAGGACGTCCCGGCGCCGATCCTGGTCCCGGCGAAGGGGGACGCCTTCGACTTCCGCCTGCACGCTGTCTACAACTGGACGGCGCAGAACATGACGTACGAGGAGCTTCGGCTCCGCGCCGAGCGCTATCTGGGGTGGGCTGGTGGAATTGTCCGGGAGCGGGCGGTGGACCTGGCGCGTGAACACGAGCCCCACCGTTCGCACGACCTGGAGCGTGCGCTCAACAACCGCCTCTCTGGCCAACGGTGGCCTCGTGAAGGTGCCGTGCCGTACTTCAGCGTGCTCATCCGCGTCAGCCCGGACGAGCGGGTCCGGGAGCGGCTCCGGCCGTACTGGGAGGATCGCATCCGGCTTGAGTGCGATCACGAGTTGCAGAAGATCCGAGCGACCCAGGCGGATGAGCTGACTCGTCGCTGGTGCGCGGTGCTGCAGAATCTTGAGGACGATCCGGTCACTGCGCATGCGGCACGGTTGACCGGTGAGCAGTTCGCCGAGGTGTTCCGTCGGTATGTGGAGGAGCGTCGGGAGACCGTGCCCGATCTTGTGAAGCTGCTGCGCGAGGCGGTCCGGGGACACGGCGACCTCGGTATGGGTCCGAGTGAGTACACGGAGGCGTGGGACGCCGCCCTGAGGACGTATGAGCGACAGTACGGATTGTCCGAGCAAGTCAACTGACAGCGGGGCGTCCTCCGTCGTTGCGGTGGAGGGCGCCCCCTGGGCCGACTGCCTCAGATGCTCATCACCATGCAGTAGGCTGTATTAACTTGCAGGAAACAATCACGCTTGCTAGCCTCCTCTGCATAGTCATGCGGAGGTAGGTATGGGGATTCGAGTCGCGGTCGCCGGGGCGAGTGGGTACGCCGGTGGTGAGTTGCTGCGTTTGGTCGCCGGGCACCCGGAGTTCGACCTGGTCGCCGCCACCGCGCACCGCCAGGCCGGGCACCGCGTCGACGTGGTGCATCCGCAGCTCACCGGGCTAGGCCTGGTGCTCGGCGAGACCGACCCGTCGATCCTCTCCGACGCCGACCTGGTCTTCCTGGCGCTGCCGCACGGTGAGTCGGCGACTCTCGCGGCCCAGCTCCCGCCCGAGGTACGCGTCGTCGACCTGGGTGCCGACCACCGGCTCGCCGACCCCTACGCCTGGGCGCAGTACTACGGCGGCACGCACGCCGGCCAGTGGACGTACGGCCTGCCCGAGCTGCCCGGCCAACGGGAGCTGATCGCCGGCTCCACCCGGGTCGCGAACACCGGCTGCTACGCCGCCGCGATCACCCTCGCGCTCGCGCCGTTGATCGCCGACGGCGCGGCCAACCCCGCCGACGTGGTGGTGGTCGCCGCCTCGGGCACCTCCGGCGCGGGACGGGCGGCGAAGCCGCACCTGCTCGGCAGCGAGGTGATGGGCGACCTGTCGCCGTACCGGGTCGGCACCCACCAGCACGTGCCCGAGATCAAGCAGGCTTCCGGGGCGACCGGCCTGTCGTTCACCCCGATCCTCGCACCGATGCCACGCGGCATCCTCGCCACGGTCACCGCCGTGCCGGCTGGCCGCGTCGACCCGCAGGAGGTGCTGGCGCAGGCGTACGCCGACGCCCCGTTCGTGCACGTGCTGCCGGAGGGGAGGTGGCCGCACACGGCCGCCACGCTGGGCTCCAACTCGTGTCACCTGCAGGCCACCGTCGACGTCGACTCGGGTCGGCTGATCGTGGTCAGCGCGCTGGACAACCTCGGCAAGGGCGCCGCCGGCCAGGCAGTGCAGAACGCCAACCTGATGCTCGGCCTGCCGGAGACGACGGGCCTGTCGATCTGGGGAGTCAGCCCGTGAGCGCGAGGAGTGCAGCGCAGCGGAGCCCCGCAGTCGCGAACGAGAGGGGAATCGCGTGAGTGTCACCGCCCCTCGGGGGTTCCGGGCGGCCGGAGTGGCCGTCGGAATAAAGGCCAGCGGTGGCCTGGACGTCGCGCTGGTGGTCAACGACGGCCCGGACGCTGGCGTCGCCGGTGTCTTCACCACCAACCGGCTCAAGGCCGCGCCGGTGCTCTGGAGCCAGCAGGTCGTGCAGGGCGGCGTGGTCCGTGCCGTGGTGCTCAACTCCGGTGGCGCGAACGCCTGCACCGGGCCGGGCGGTTTCCAGGACACGCACGCCACGGCCGAGCACACCGCCTCGGCGCTGAGCGCGGTCAGCCCGCGGCTGCTCCTCGGCGCCGGCGAGGTGGCGGTCTGCTCCACCGGGCCGATCGGTGAGCGGTTGCCGATGGACAAACTGCTGCCGGGCGTCCGTACGGCCATCCGGCAGTTGTCGCGCGACGGCGGCCTGGCTGCCGCCGAGGCCATCATGACCACCGACACCCGGCCGAAGACCACGGTGGCCCGGGGCAGTGGATGGACGGTCGGCGGCATGGCCAAGGGCTCCGGCATGCTCGCGCCGGGCATGGCCACCATGCTCTGCGTGCTCACCACCGACGCGGTAGCCGGGCCAGCGGTCCTGGACGAGGCTCTGCGCGCCGCGACCCAGGTGACCTTCGACCGGGTCGATTCCGACGGCTGCATGTCCACCAACGACACGGTGCTGCTGCTGTCCAGCGGCGCCAGCGGCATCGAGCCGACCCCGGCCGAGTTGGCCGCCGCGGTCACCACGGCCTGCCACGACCTGGCGCAGCAGCTCATCGCCGACGCGGAGGGCGCCACCAAGCAGGTCGCCATCGACGTCGTGGGGGCCGCGACCGAGGACGACGCGGTCGAGGTGGGCCGCTCGGTCGCTCGCAGCAACCTGGTCAAGACCGCCCTGTTCGGCAACGACCCGAACTGGGGTCGGATCCTCGCCTCGGTCGGCACCACCACGGCCACCTTCGAGCCGGACGAGGTGGACGTGGCCGCCAACGGGGTGTGGCTGTGCCGGCGCGGCGCCGCAGCCGAAGACCGTTCGAAGGCCGACCTCAGCGCACGGGACGTCACCATCCGGATCGACCTGCACGCCGGCGATTCGACGGCCACGATCTGGACCAACGACCTGTCGCACGCGTACGTGCACGAGAACTCGGCGTATTCAACGTGAGCGCGAGGAACGCAGCGAAGCGGAGTCCCGCAGTCGCGAACGAAGAGGCCGGCACTGTGAGCGCGAGGAACGCAGCGAAGCGGAGTCCCGCAGTCGCGAACGAAAGGCCGGCACTGTGAATCTCAGCAGTGATCTCACCCGTGCGCAGGTGAAGGCGGAGACGCTGATCGAGGCGCTGCCCTGGCTGGCGCGTTTCTCCGGCGCCACGGTCGTGGTCAAGTACGGCGGCAACGCCATGACCGAGCCGGAGTTGCAGCGGGCGTTCGCGGCCGACATGGTGTTCCTGCGGTACGCCGGTCTGAAGCCCGTGGTGGTGCACGGCGGCGGCCCGCAGATCTCGGCCATGCTGGGCCGGCTCGGCATCGAGAGCGAGTTCCGGGGCGGTCTTCGGGTGACGACCGCCGAGGCGATGGACGTGGTCCGGATGGTGCTCGTCGGGCAGGTCGGGCGGGAGTTGGTCGGGCTGATCAACTCACACGGCCCGTACGCCGTCGGCCTCTCCGGGGAGGACGCGCGGCTGTTCACCGCGGTGCGCCGCCCGGCGTACGTGGACGGCCTGCCGGTCGACGTGGGTCAGGTCGGCGACGTCGAGTCGGTGGACACCTCGGCGGTGACCGACCTGATCGATGCCGGCCGGATTCCGGTGATCTCGACGGTCGCGCCGGACGTCGACGGTGTCCTGCACAACCTCAACGCGGACACCGCTGCCGCCGCGCTCGCCGTCGCGCTGCGGGCCCGCAAGCTGGTCGTCCTCACCGACGTGGCCGGCCTGTACGCGGACTGGCCGGACACCAACAGCCTGGTCTCCGAGATCACCGCGGATGACCTGGCCAAGCTGCTGCCCCGCCTGGAGTCGGGGATGGTGCCGAAGATGGAGGCCTGCCTGCGGGCCGTGCGCGGGGGCGTGCCGGCCGCGCACGTGGTCGATGGCCGGGTGGCGCACTCCACGTTGCTCGAGGTGTTCACGTCGGAAGGGTTCGGAACGATGGTGGTGCCGCAGGACGGGACGGACGGGGCATGAGCAGTCTGGTGCAACGGTGGACGCAGTCCATGATGGACAACTACGGCACGCCGCCGCTGGCGCTGGTCTCCGGCGCGGGCGCCGTGGTGGTCGACGAGGCGGGCCGCACGTACGTGGACCTGGTGGGCGGGATCGCGGTGAACGCCCTCGGCCACGCCCATCCGGCGGTGGTGGCCGCCGTGTCGAAGCAGGTGGCCACGCTGGGGCACGTCTCCAACCTCTTCGTCGCCGAGCCGCCGGTGGCCCTCGCGGAGCTGCTGCTGGCGCTCGCCGGCAGCCGATCCGGCCGGGTCTTCTTCGCCAACTCCGGCGCGGAGGCGAACGAGACCGCCTTCAAGCTGTCCCGGCGCACCGGGCGCAGCCACGTGGTCGCCACCAACGGCGGCTTCCACGGTCGCACCATGGGCGCCCTCGCCCTGACCGGTCAGCCCGCCAAGGCGGACCCGTTCCGGCCGTTGCCCGGTGAGGTGACCCACGTCGACTACGGCGACGTGAGCGCCCTGGAGGCGGCGGTCACCGATGCCACCGCCATGGTGATCCTGGAGCCCATCCAGGGTGAGAACGGCGTTGTGGTACCGCCGACCGGCTACCTGACGGCGGCCCGGCGGATCACCGCACGGCACGGGGCGCTGCTGGTGCTCGACGAGGTGCAGACCGGCATCGGCCGTACCGGCCACTGGTTCGCCCACCAGGCCGAGGGCGTGGAGCCCGACGTGGTGACCCTGGCCAAGGGTCTGGGTGGCGGGCTGCCGCTGGGCGCGACGCTCGCCTTCGGCCGGGCCGCCGATCTGCTCACTCCCGGTTCGCACGGTACGACCTTCGGCGGCAACCCGGTGAGCTGCGCCGCCGCGCTCGCCGTGGTGGCGACCATCGCCAACGAAGGGCTGCTCGACCACGTCAAGCGCGTCGGCGAACGGCTGCGTCGGGGCATCGAGGCGCTGGACCACCCGCTCGTCGCGGGCGTACGCGGGGCCGGATTGCTGCTCGGCGTGGTGCTCACCGAGCCGGTGTCGACGGTCCTGGCCGAGGCGCTGCGGGAGGCCGGCTTCCTGACCAACCCGGTGCAGCCGGGCGTACTCCGGCTCGCCCCGCCGTTGATCCTCACCACCGAGCAGGTCGACGCGTTCCTCGCCGCGCTCCCGGCGGCCCTGGACGCGACGGCCCCGGCGGCGGCCGGCACGAGCGCTTCCGCGACCATTGAATCCTCCACCCAGCCCACCACGACGGGGACGACCGCATGATCCGGCACTTCCTGCGCGACGACGACCTCTCGCCCGCCGAACAGTCCAGCGTGCTCGACCTGGCGGCCCGGATGAAGGCCGACCGGTTCGGCCACCAACCGCTGGCCGGCCCCCGCTCGGTGGCGGTGCTCTTCGACAAGCAGAGTCTGCGGACCCGGATCTCGTTCGACGCCGGCATCGCCGAGCTGGGCGGCCATCCGCTGGTCGTGGACACCCAGGTCACCCACTTCGGCCGGGGTGAGACTCTCGCCGACGCGGGCCGGGTGCTGTCCCGCTACGTCGCGGCGATCGTGCTGCGTACCCACGGCGACGACCGGATCGCCGAGGTCGCCGGCGGCGCGACGGTCCCGGTGGTCAACGCGCTCACCGACGGTTTCCACCCCTGCCAACTGCTGGCCGACCTGCTGACCATCCGGGAGCGGTGCGGTGGCACGTCCGGCCGGACCCTGACCTACGTGGGCGACGGCGCGAACAACATGGCGCAGTCGTACCTGCTGGCGGGGGCCATGGCCGGGATGCACGTGCGGATCGCCGGCCCGGTGGGGTTCGCGCCGGACGAGGCCGTGGTGCGGCGGGCCGGCGAGATCGCCGCCGGGACCGGCGGGTCGGTACGGGTGCTGACCGACCCGGCGCAGGCGGCCCGCGACGCCGACGTGCTGGCCACCGACACCTGGACCTCGATGGGTCAGGAGGCCGACGGGTTGGACCGGGTCACCCCGTTCCTGCCGTACCAGGTCAACAAGGAGCTGCTCGACCACGCCGCGCCGGACGCGATCGTGCTGCACTGCCTGCCGGCGCACCGGGGCGAGGAGATCACCGACGAGGTGCTCGACGGTCCGCAGAGCGCGGTGTTCGACCAGGCGGAGAACCGGCTGCACGCCCAGAAGGCGCTCCTGACGTTCCTGCTGGACGCCTCCGGGGAGCGACCATGACCGCCCCCTTGACCCGCGCCGCCCGGCACGCCCGGATCGTCGAGCTGATCCGGGACCGGCCCGTACGCTCGCAGACCGAACTGGCCGACCTGCTCGCCGCCGACGGCGTCGGGGTCACCCAGGCGACCCTCTCGCGCGACCTGGAGGAGTTGGGCGCGGTCAAGGTACGCGGCGGCGACGGCCCGGCCGTCTACCTGATCCCCGAGGACGGGAAACGGCCGCTGCGCGACGCCGAGGCTGCCCCGGCCCGGCTGGTGCGGCTGCTGCGCGAGCTGCTCAACGGGGTGGACGCCAGCGGCAACATCGCGGTGCTGCGTACCCCGCCGGGCGCGGCCCAGTACCTGGCCAGCGCGTTGGACCGGGCGGGCCTGCCCGAGGTCGTCGGCACCATCGCCGGCGACGACACCATTCTCGTCGTGGCCCGGGAGACCGTTGGTGGGGCGGCGCTCGGCGAGAAGCTCGCCGGTTGGTCCCGCCGGGAAGACAGCGTCGAAGGGATCAGCGCACCGTGACCGCGCACATGTGGAGCACGCCGAGCCGGATGGCTGCGGCCCGTGCCGCCCGGATGGGTGGCTGATGAACATGGGGACCACAATGGGCGGCGTGGACGACAAGAGCCTCACCGAGAACAGTGCCGGCACCAACCGGACGAGCCTGTGGGGTGGCCGCTTCGCCGGCGGCCCCGCCGAGGCGCTCGCCCGGCTGTCGGTGAGCGTGCAGTTCGACTGGCGTCTGGCCCCGTACGACATCGCGGGTTCCCGGGCGCATGCCCGGGTCCTGGCCGGCGCCGGCCTGCTTGACCCGGAGGAGCTGGGCCGCATCCTGGCGGCTCTGGACGACCTGGAGGCGGCCTGCGCGTCGGGGGCGTTCCGGCCCACCGTCGACGACGAGGACGTGCACACCGCGCTGGAGCGAGGGTTGCTGGAGCGTCTGGGGAGCCTGGGCGGCAAGCTGCGTGCCGGTCGGTCCCGCAACGACCAGGTCGCCACCGACCTGCGGCTGTACCTGCGGGACCACGCGCGGGGTGTGGCCAGCCGGGTCGTCGAGCTGGCCGAGGCGCTCGTCGAGCGGGCCGAGCGGCACGTCGACACGGCCGCGCCCGGCATGACTCACCTCCAGCACGCCCAGCCGGTCACCTTCGGGCACTGGTTGCTGGCCCACGTGCAGCCGCTGCTGCGCGACCTGGAGCGGCTGCGCGACTGGGACCACCGGGCGGCGATCAGCCCGCTCGGCGCGGGCGCGCTCGCCGGGTCAGGGCTTCCGCTGGACCCGGTGGCGGTCGCCAAGGAGCTGGGTTTCCGGACGTCGTTCGCCAACTCGATGGACGCGGTCGCCGACCGGGACTTCGTGGCCGAGTTCCTCTTCACCACCGCGCTGATCGGGGTGCACCTGTCCCGACTGGGCGAGGAGGTGGTGCTGTGGACGTCGCACGAGTTCGGCTGGGTGGAGCTGGACGACGCGTTCGCCACCGGTTCGTCGATCATGCCGCAGAAGAAGAACGCGGACATCGCCGAGCTGGCCCGGGGCAAGTCTGGTCGGTTGGTCGGCGGCCTGATGACGGTGCTGACTATGCTCAAGGGCCTACCCATGACGTACGACCGGGACATGCAGGAGGACAAGGAGCCCGCGTTCGACGCCGTCGACACCCTGGAGCTGCTGCTTCCGGCCCTGGCCGGGATGATCTCGACGATGACCGTCCGGGTGGACCGGCTCGTCGCCGCCGCTCCGGTGGGCTTCTCGCTCGCCACCGAGGTCGCCGACTGGCTGGTCCGGCGCAACGTGCCGTTCCGTGACGCCCACGAGATCACCGGTCGGTTGGTGGCGCTCTGCGCGGCCCGCGAGTGCGAGCTGGAGGACGTCTCCGACGCCGACCTGGCCGCCGTCAGCGAGCACCTCGACCCGTCCGTGCGGGACGTGCTCTCGGTGCATTCGGCCCTCGCGGCCCGCACCACCCCCGGCTCGACCGGCCCCGGTCCGGTCGCCGATCAGCTCGCCGCCGCGGCGGACCGGCTGGCCGGCTGGCGGGAGTGGGCCACCGAGCGGGTCGTACCCCGCTGACCTGACCGTGGCGTCGGCGCGGGCCGCCGGCGCCACGATGGTTCAGGCCGTCGGGCGCTCCCGCTTCGGGAGCTTGGCCACCACCATGTCGTACGACGAATCGACCGCCTCGGTCAGCTCGTCGGGTGTCGATCCCGCCGTCGAGGCGCAGCGTGTTCCAGCCGGACCGGCCGATGTACGGCATCGGGCGCGCGTCAGCGGGGTGGCGGCGCAGCCACTCGTCGGCGATCTCGCGGGTCGCGCCGCACTTCACGCCGACCGTGGGCGCCGCGACGCCGTTGCCGAGGAACGCGAAGATCCGGCTGCCCACCTTCACCACCTCGTCGTCCTCCCACGGCCGGTCCAGCCACGCTCCCGGCTTGGCCAGGCAGTACGACAACATCTCCGCACGTTCCATCAACGCCTCCTCGTCATAACCCCGCCCCCGCGACCCCGCCCCGCCCTCAAATCACGCCGATCTGTGAGTGGGGTTGTCAAGAGGTGCGGTGGTGGGTGGTGATGGTGCGGTAGAGCTGTCGGGCGATGTAG
>NZ_JBNCKS010000076.1:0-24901 GCF_049841635.1 Micromonospora sp. DT44
TTCACCGTCGACCCCTGCAACCTCCAACTGCTCTACCAAGGCCGATCGCCCTCCTCCAACGGCGTCGACTACGGCCTGCTGCCCTACCGCCCCGGCCTGCTCACCCTGCAACGCTGACCTGACCCACCACCACCCGCAGGGCGGGCCCGGCACAGCCGGGTCCGCCCTCGTGGCGGCGCAGCTCACGAAGAACTACTTCCAGCGCGGGCCGTCGCGTACCAATCTGGCGCTGAGCAGGACGAGTCCGAGCAGGCCGACGAGCCACGCCGCCTCGACGAGCGCGGGTCGTACGCCCACCGCCTCGGGGAAGTACGACGTGGTCTGCAACAGCGCGATGACGCTCCCGTTCGGGTGGATGACGCTGATCGTCCGATACGGCTGCGGGAGGAGAGCGGTCGCCACGGCACCGCCCGAGGCCGCGTTGCCGATCGCGATGAAGGTCAGCCACGTCGGGACCACCGCCCACCGGCCGATCAGGATCACCATCAGCGTGCTGAAGAGGCCGGTGACCGCGATCTGGGCGGCCAACGTTCCCCACAGGGCCGGGAGAGACGCCGGAAGCGCCCCGAGGATCGGACCCACGGTGACCGCCAGCGCGATCCCACCCACGGCGGCGAGGCCGGCGAGGATGGCGAGCCAGGTGCGCAGGGGCAGCCGGCCGACGTTGAGCCGCAGTTGCAGGGCCGTCAGGAAGCCGAGCAGGGTCGCGGCGATCATCACGTAGAAGGCGGCCAGACCCGAACGGTCGGTGTCGGGCAGCGGCCGGACGTCCGTCACGAGCAGCTCTCGACCGCCCTGCTCGTTGAGCTGTAGGGCGGCGTTGCGCAGCAT
Source organism: Micromonospora sp. DT44 (assembly GCF_049841635.1). NCBI lineage: Bacteria > Bacillati > Actinomycetota > Actinomycetes > Micromonosporales > Micromonosporaceae > Micromonospora > Micromonospora sp. DT44. The sequence goes on from NZ_JBNCKS010000076.1 coordinate 832, forward strand.
CTGGGCGAGTGTGTTGCCGGCGGCGCTGGCGACCAGGAGCCGCGACCTGCCGGGTTCCACCACCAGCGCCGCGTAGACCCGTTGTCGCTCGATGGCGCGCTGGGCTTCTCCGGCGTTCGGATAGCTCTGGTACCGCAGCGCGCCGCGCATGCGCGACCGCAGCTCCTGCGCGACCCCCGCGTCGGCAGTCGCGTCCCCGACGAGCGCCGTCGGGATGCGGTTCGGCGGCGGTCGGTCCAATGCCAGGGTGTACGAGCCCACGAAGGCCACGGCCAGCGCGATCCCGACGGCCACGACGGTCAGCACCGTCCGGAGCTCCCCGGGTTTGTGCTCCCCGTCAGCCGTGTGCTCCGTCAAGAAACTTCCCCCTGGTTCGCTTCGCGGTAATGACGAGCATGCCCGTGTCCTGTCGCACCCGTGCCGCGAACAGAGTGATCACCTGCGGATCGAATGGGGGAAAGGCGAAACCAAATGTCCACCGTACGGCTCGACGCACCTGCCGATGATCTGAATCCGGCCCGCAGGACAGCGGGACCCATCGTCGACAAGGGATACTCTGCGGGCCCACGCCGATGGTCAATTGACCTCGCGAGCAAGGAGAACCCCACCTCACCATGCCTAGAAGACTGCTCTGCGTGCTGATGTCCGCCAGTCTCGCCGTTGGTACGGCGCTCGGCGTGACACAGCCGGCGCAGGCCGCCGACCCCTCCGTCGACGGTGGTGGCCGGGCGAACGCCGGCATCGCCCCGGGCGCGCGCAGCGCCGCGATGGCCAAGAGCGCCGCCATCCCAGCGGGTTACACGGTTCGGGGAATCGACGTCTCCAGCCACGACCACAACCTCGGCCCGATCAACTGGCCGGCCGTCGCGGCAAGCGGCGTCAAGTTCGCGTATGTCAAGGCGACGGAAGGTAGGACGTACCTCAATCCGTATTTCGCCGAGGACTACGCGGCGGCCAAGGACGCCGGGCTTCTCGTCGGCGCGTACCACTTCACCCGGCCGGACAAGCGCGACCCGATCAACGAGGCCAACTTCTTCGTCGACAATGCCAAGTTCGCGAAGGACGGTCAGACCCTCGTGCCGATGGTCGACATCGAGTGGCCGTACTGGTCCGGCGCGCCCACCTGTTACGGCCTGACCCCGACCGAGATGTCGAACTGGATCAAGTCCTTCACCGACCAGGTCAAGGCCCGCATCGGCCGGCCCCCGATGATCTACACGAACACCAACTACTGGAACCCCTGCACCGGCAAGAACGCGTCGTTCGGCGCCAACCCGCTGGACATCGCCGGCTACACCGCGGCTCGCCCGCCGCTGCCGGCGGGTTGGACCACGGAGACCATCTGGCAGTACGCCGCCGGCAACCCGAGCCAGCCCGGCAACTACAGCCAGAACGTCTTCAACGGCACCTACGCGGCTCTCACCAAGCTCACCGGCGCACCGGTGGCCGCGCCTCCCGTCGCGCTCCGCTCGCGGGCGAACAAGCGCTACGTGGTGGCCGAGAGCGCCGGCGCCAAGCCGCTGATCGCCAGCCGCACCACCGTCGCCCGGTGGGAGCAGTTCGACGTGATCAGTGCCGGCGGCGGTTACGTCGCGCTCCGCTCACGGTCCAACGGTCGCTACGTGAGCGCGGAGAGCAAGGGAACGAAGCCTCTCATCGCCAACCGCACCAAGGTCAGCACGTGGGAGAAGTTCACCATCGTCAACAACTCGGACGGCACGATCAGCCTGCGCGCTGCCGCCAACGGTAGGTATGTGGTGGCCGAGAGCAAGGGCACCAAGCCTCTCATCGCCAACCGGACCTCGATCAGCAGCTGGGAGAAGTTCGACCGGATCTCCCTCTGATCGCCGCCGCCGGCCCGGTGCCCTGACCGCGAGGGCGCCGGGCAGGCGGTTCCAGGGCTACCGCTGCCCGCCGTCCAGGTAACGCAGCACAGCGGTGACCCGGCGGTCGGCGCGGTCGTCCGGCGGTAGCTGGAGTTTCGCGAAGATGCTGCGGATGTGTTTGTGCACCGCGCCGTCGGTGACGAACAGCCGCTCGGCGATCGCGGTGTTACCGAGCCCTTCGGCCATCAGTCCCAGCACCTCGCGCTCGCGGGGCGACAGCTCGCCCAGCGCCGTGTCCGTCCGCCGGTTGCGGGCGAGCAGTTGGGCCACCACCTCGGGGTCGATCACGCTGCCGCCGGCGGCGACCCGACTCAGCGCGCTGAGAAACTCCTCGACCCGGCCCACCCGTTCCTTCAACAGGTAACCGAGGCCGTCGGCGCCCACCGAGAACAGTTCGGTGGCGAACGCCTGCTCCACGTACGCCGAGAGGACCAGCACCGCGAGGCCCGGGCGACGTCGCCGGGCCTCCACCGCGGCCACGATGCCCTCGTCGGTGTGGGTCGGCGGCATCCGTACGTCCACGATCGCCACGTCCGGCGCGTACTCGTCGACGGCGACCAGGAACTCGCCCGGCGTACCCGCCGTGGCCACCACGTCCAACTCCTCCGCCCGCAGCAGCAGCGCCAACCCCTCACGCAGCAGCGGGTCGTCCTCCGCGATCACGATCCGCACGGCAGCTCCACACGCATCCTCGTCGGTCCTCCCGATGGGCTGGTCAGTGTCATCCGCCCGTCGTACGCCTCGACCCGCCGGCGGATGCCGGTGAGCCCGGAGCCATGCGCCTCGGCGGCGCCACCGCGCCCGTCGTCCTCGACGGTCACCAGGAGCTGACCCTGTTCACGACGGACACCGACGTCCACCTGGCTCGCGCCGCTGTGCCGGACGACGTTGGTCAGCGCCTCGGCCACCACGAAGTACGCGGTGGCCTCGACCGATGCGGCGCAGCGGACGGCCACGTCGACCGTGAGCCGGCAGGGCACCGCGCAACTCGCGGCCAGGCCCGCCAGCGCACCTGCGAGACCTCGATCGTCCAGCACCGGTGGCAGGATGCCCCGCACCACCGTACGGAGTTCGCCGAGGGCCTGTTCCGCCGCGTCCTGCGCCTGCCCGAGGATCTCGTCGGCGCGGTCGGGGTCACGCCGCACGGCCCGCCGCGCCGCCCCCAACAGCACGTTGACCGCGACCAGCCGATTCTGGGTCCCGTCGTGCAGCGACCGCTCGATGCGGCGCAGCTCCAGCGCGTGGGCGTCCAGCGCGACGGCCCGGGTGGCGGTCAGCGCGGCCACCCGCAGCGACAGGTCGATCCCCGGCGGCGGAGGCAGCAGCGACCGGCCGGGCCAGGCCTGGACACGGGCCAGCGCCGGACCGAACCCGATCGCGGCGACCAGCCAGCCCACCCCGAGCAGGCCCACCAGGAGCGCTTCGGACAGCTCGTCCACGCGCCACCAGACGATCCCCGGAGCGCCGTCCTCGGGTGCGACGAGCCGGTACCACAGCGGGAAGGTGATTTCCTGGAGGGCGTTGAGCGGCAGGGCGAGGCCGACCAGCCCCGACAGCAGTCCGATGACCGAGTGCAGCGTGATCCAGCCGACTTCCCGGCGGACGAACGGATCGCGTGCCGCCTCCCGCAGCCCTTCCGGCACCGGCCCCGGCGCCGGGATCGGCGTGCCCCAGCGGGACAGCCGGGCCCGCTCCCGATCGGCCACCGAACGCACCGCCCGCAGGGCGCCGGGCACCAATCCTCGGCCCAGTCCGGTCAGGCAGGTCAGCGCCACGACCGCCGCCCACAGCAGCGCGCCCAACGCGAGCAGGGCGGTGCCGAGCCCGCCGACGAGGTGTTCGAGGGCCTCGACGGAGGCCCGGAACCGGCCTCGCACAAATGCCATCGCCGCCCACCTCCCGCGCCAACATAGGTCACGGTGGGCACCCTCGGCAGCGTCCGCAGCGGAAAGTACAGCCTGCTGTACCAGCGGTTGTCGAGCTGGGGGGATCGTCGCCGCGGGTTACCGCTTCGCCGCCCAGAAGACGTAGACCGCGCCGTACGGCACCGACGTCGTGGCGCCGTCCGTGCAGGCGCCCGCCGGGGCGGCGCCGCCCGAGGTCAGGAGCCGACTGATGTACGCCACATTGCCGAGAATGCCGGTGCCGCTGTGGCTGTCCACCGTCAGCAGCAGCTCCGGAATCGTTCCCGCTCGCGGGCTCTCCGCCGTCTTCTTCGCGGTGATCAGGGAGTTGTCGCGCAGGGACTGCCAGCTCGGCCCCTTGAAGTGGTGGATCCGGCCGCCGGTCCCGACGAGCTGGGCCTCCGGCACGGAGGCCCCGGTGAACACGCCACCGGTGCAGGTGTAGGTCTGCGTCCCCTGGGTGACGAGGTACGCGCCCACCGGCCGGGCACCCGCCGGCGGCTTGATCGCCGAGGCGATACGCGGGATGTCGACCCGGCGGGCGTCGGCACCCACGGCGGCCGGGGCGGGCGCCTCGGCGGCGGACGCCTGATGGGTCACCGCACCGGCCGCCGCGAGGACACTGGCCACGCCGAGGACCAGGAGCCCCCGGAAACGGGATCGAGACGTCTTGTGCATGGGATTCCTCCGATTCGGATGGGCGAATCCGCGCCCACATGAATCCTTACGGGCGAAATCCGGACGGCGATCAAAACCGCGCCAGATCTGAACGACCGTTCACCCCGGAGGCGTACCGGAGATGGGTTCAGGCGGGGGTGGCCGCCACCCGTCGGACGGACCCGGCGCGGGCCGCCCAGCGCCCGTCCTCGCGGCGTACCTCGATGGGGTGCGCGAAGGCCGCCGAGACCTGCGCGGTCGTGACCGTCTCGTCGGCCGGGCCGGCGGCGACCACTCTGCCGCGGCTGATCAGCATCGCGTGGGTGGTCGTCGCCGGAAGTTCCTCGAGATGGTGGGTGACCATGATCGAGGCGAGGCTGGGATGGGTCTCGCGGAGCAGGTCGATGGTCTCGAGCAGCTGTTCGCGGGCCGCGACGTCGAGACCGGTCGAGGGTTCGTCCAGCAGCAGCAGTCGCGGCTGACCGATGAGTGCCCGGACGATCAGGGCCCGATCCCGCTCGCCCTGCGAGAGAGTCGGCCAGCGCTCGTCGGCCCTGTCGACCAGCCCGAACACGCTCAGCAGGGAGTCCGCCCGGTCACGGTCGTCCCGGGTCGGTTGCCAGCGCGGCGGCAGGTCGATCGACCCGACGAGCCCGGTCAGGACGACCTCCCGGATCGTCAGGGGTGACCGCAGCGGATGACGGGGGTTCACGTGCCCGATCGTCCTGCGGAGCTGCTGCAGGTCGACGCGGCCGAGTCGTTCGCCGAGGATCCGTACGGTCCCCGAGGTCGGGTGGGTCAGCGCACCACAGAATCCCAGCAGCGTGCTCTTGCCCGCCCCGTTCGGGCCGAGCAGCGCCCAGTGCTCGCCTTCGCCCACGGTGAGGTCGATGCCGTGCAGGATCTGCTTACCGTTCCGCCGGAACGTCACGTCGCACAGTTCGACGACGGGAAGCGGCGGGTGGGGCTCGGCGGTCCTGGGGAGCATGGGCCCTCTATCGGCACGGCGACGGTCGCCCTGCACGGTGCCACAGACCGGTCGTGCGGGTCAGTGACCAGGGCCACCGCCGTCGTACGCGCATCGGTTGAGCGCGGGCACCCCGTCGCGATATCCCTCGGCGGACGCTCAGCGACACCTGGCGGCTTCGCGCCCGCGCCCTGGCGAGCTGGGGGCGAGGGCACCGTCGAGGTAGACCAGATCGGGCCAATGAATCTACACTCGTCTCTGTTAGCGCTCACACTCGTCCCAGTGCTGAGGCAGAACGCCGTGCCGATCCGATGATCGGCGCGAGCCGGGCCACGCCCGGCAGCCGGCGGCTGCTCGGTCCGGCCGGCCCCCTTTCGGATGTCGACTGCCCGGGCGGCCCTACCGATCGGCCAACGCCCTCGGCCAGCTCTACCAACCAAGGGGAGATCCATGCGAACGAGGGCACGATGGCTCGCGACACTCGCCGCGCTCGGTGTCGTGATCGCCGGGGTGGTGGCACCCACCAGTCCCGCCAGCGCAGAGTCCAACGGTGGGGTACGCGTGATGCCGCTCGGCGACTCCATCACCGAGGGCACGCAGGTGCCCGGCGGGTACCGCATCGGGCTCTGGCAACGGCTCGCCAGCGGCCGGTACACGGTGGACTTCGTCGGATCGCAGTTCAACGGGCCAGCCAGCCTGGGCGACCACGACCACCAGGGGCATCCCGGCTGGCGTATCGACCAGATCGACGCGAACATCGTCAACTGGCTCAACACCCAACGGCCGCAGACCGTACTGCTGCACATCGGCACGAACGACATCCTGCAGAACTACAACGTGAGCACCGCGCCGAACCGGCTCTCCACACTGATCGACAAGATCACCACCACCGCGCCCAGCGCCGAGGTGTTCGTGGCGCAGCTCATCCCGCTGTCCAACAGCAACCAGGAGAACGCCGCCCGCACGTTCAACGCGGCGATTCCCGGCATCGTGCAGAGCAAGGTCAACGCCGGTAAGCGCGTACACCTCGTCGACATGCACAGCGCCCTCACCACCGCCGACCTGATCGACGGCATCCACCCCACCGCCGGCGGATACGACAAGATGGCCGCCCGCTGGTACAGCGCGTTGCAGTCGGTCCCCGGAAGCATCGGCGACCCGAGCAGCGGCGGCGGCCAGACCACCACCACCATCGTGGGCACGCTGTCCGGCCGGTGCGTCGACGTCCCCGGCTCCTCCACCACCAACGGCACCCAGGTGCAGTTGTGGGACTGCCACGGCCGCACCAACCAGCAGTGGACCTACACGACCGGCAAGGCCCTGACGGTGTACGGCAACAAGTGCCTCGACGCCGCCGGCTACGGCACCTCGCCGGGCACCCTGGTCACCATCTACGACTGCCACGGCGGCACGAACCAGCAGTGGAACGTCAACGCCAACGGCACCATCACCGGCGTGCAGTCCGGCCTCTGCCTGGACCCCTACAACCAGGGCACCGCCAACGGCACCAAGCTCGTCCTCTGGACGTGCACGGGCCAGACCAACCAGCAGTGGAGCCGTCGATGAAGCGGCCCGGCACCGCCAGATGGCTGACGGCCGGACTCGCGGTGGTCCTCGGTCTGGCGCTGGCCACGACGACCCGGGACGCGGCGGTCGCGGACAGCCCGTACCAGCGAGGCCCGGACCCCACCCTGGCCAGCGTGGCCGCCACCCGAGGTCCGTTCGCCACGACGCAGGCGACCGTGCCGGCCGGAAACGGCTTCAACGGCGGGTACGTCTACTACCCCACCGACACCAGCCTGGGCACCTGGGGCGCGATCGCGATCGTTCCCGGTTACTCCGCCCTGTTCGCCAACGAGGAGGCCTGGATGGGCCCCTGGCTGGCGTCCTTCGGGTTCGTGGTGATCGGCATCGAGACCAACAGCCGTACCGACGGCGCCGACGCGCGGGCCACCCAACTGCTCGCCGCGCTGGACTACCTCACCCGGACGAGCCCGGTCCGCAACCGGGTCGACCCGAACCGCCTGGGCGTCATGGGTCACTCGGCGGGCGGCGCGGGCACCCTGCTCGCCTCGCTGCGGCGGCCCACCCTGAAGACGGCGGTCGGTCTCGCACCCGGCACCCCCGGGAACAACCTGAACATGTCCAGCACGCAGGTGCCGACCATGCTCCTGTCCGGACAGAACGACGGGACGGTCACGCCCTCGTACGTCCAGGGCATCTACAACAGCCTGCCGGCAACGGTGGAACACGCCTGGGCCGAGCTGGCCGGCAACGACCACCTCTCCTTCACCAGGTCGAACCCGACCGAGATGCGGCTCCTGATCCCCTGGCTGAAGACGTTCCTCGACAACGACACCCGCTACACCCAGTTCCTCTGCCCGCTGGCGGACAGCCGGGGCGTCTCGCGGTACAGCGCCACCTGCCCCCTGGTGCCGCCGGGTGAACCGACACCACCGCCCACCACGGGTACGCCCACCACACCACCGCCCACGACGCCGCCTCCGACGACGCCGCCTCCGACGACGCCGCCACCCACCACACCACCGCCCACCACGCCGCCGCCCTCCGGCGCTGCCTGCACCGCGGCCTACCAGACGGTCAACTCGTGGTCGGGCGGCTTCCAGGGTGAGGTCACGGTGACCGCGGGAACGACCGCCGTCAACGGGTGGACCGTCCGTTGGACCCTGGGCAATGGGCAGAGCATCAGCCAGGTCTGGAACGGCACGCTGAGCACCAGCGGCTCGACCGCGACCGTCCGCAACGCCACCTACAACGGCTCGCTGGCTCCGGGCGGCACGACGACGTTCGGCTTCCTCGGCTCCGGCACCCCGACCAACCCGTCGCCAACCTGCACCAGCCCGTGAACAGCCGCGCGGCGGTCGTCGGCAGGTCGAGTCCGCTGACGACCGCCGCGCGGGTCCGACACGTCACCGGGCGGCGCGTCCCACGTCCGCCGGGCCGCGCCCTGCTCGCTAGCTGCTCTTACGGCGACTTCGGTACGCCTTGGTGAGCGGAAGCCCTCTGAACGCCTGCTCGGCGGCGGCGTCGAGCACGCCCTGGTCGACGCCGCCCTTGGCCATGACGTCCATTCCGCGGTTGAGAGACAGGATCATGCAGGCGATGGCGCAGCCATCGGCCTCGGCGTCGATGTCGCCGTGGCGTTGAGCGGCAGCGACGCACTCGGTCAGGATTCGCTGCTGCTCCGAGAAGACGCCGAGGATCACCTCGTGCGCCGCGGCGTCGTGGTCAGCCACTTCCAGGGCGAACTTGCCGGCCATGCAGCCGAAGCGCTCGTCGTCGCGAAGCACGAAACCAGCACCCGACACGATCCAGGTGTGCAGTCGGTCGACCGCCGTCTCGTCCGGGCCGTCGAGTTCCTCGCGTGTCTGCACCAGCGCCTGTCGGACGTACTCACGGAGAGCCTTCATGAAGACGGCGTGCTTGTCGCCGAACGACGCGTAGAGGCTGCCTCGACCCACACCTGTGGCGCCTGAGATGTCGTCGAGGCTGGTGCCGGTGTAGCCGCCCGTCCGGAACACGCGGACGGCGGCCTCGATGACGGTCTGCTCGTCGAATTTGCGTGGTCGGGCCATACCGCAAGGATAACGCGTTCTTGTCCGTGTAGTACAGAACACACCCCGAGTTCTTGTCAGCTTGGTACAGAACCCGGGTAGGTTTTCGTCTTACCAGTACAGAACCTGGTCATGACAGAGGAGCAACCATGAGCAAGACGCTCACCGGAAAGATCGCGCTCGTAACCGGCGCAAGCGCCGGCATCGGCTTGGCAGCGGCCAAGCGGCTCGTCGACGAGGGCGCCTACGTCTACATCGCCGGCCGTCGCGCGGCAGAACTGGACAAGGCCGTGGCCGAGATCGGGCACGACGTCCGAGCCGTCACGGGCGACATCTCGAAGCTGGACGACCTGGATCGGCTCTACGCCACGATCCGCGACGAGCAGGGCCGCCTTGACATCCTCGTCGCCAACGCAGGCACTGTCGAAATCCGGCCGACGGCGCAAGCCGACCCCGAACACTTCGACAAGATTTTCGACACCAACGCCAGGGGCACGTACTTCACGGTGCAGAAGGCACTGCCGCTGTTCGACCGGGCCGGCAGCATCGTCCTGGTCTCCTCCGGGATGAACGTGAAGGGATTCCCTGCCTACGGCGCGTACGCCGCCACCAAGGCCGCGATCCGATCCTTCGGCCGAACCTTCGCCGCGGAGCTCAAGGATCAGGGCATTCGGGTGAACGTGCTGAGCCCCGGCGTGATCGAGACGACGATCCTGGACAGCCAGTTCTCGAATCCGACCGAGAGGCAGGCCGGAGTCGAGATGTTCAGGTCGATCATCCCGCTGGGTCGGCTCGGCCGGCCCGAGGAGATGGCCGACGCCGTCTATTTCCTGGCCTCCGACCAGAGCAGCTACATCACCGGGTTCGACCTGGTCGCCGACGGCGGCGTCGTCGAACTCTGAGCTGTCCTGATCGCCGGCCTCAGCACCTTGGGCGACGGCCTGACCGACGGTAGGTACGCATCTGACGACCCTGGCAGGACGCGGGGTGGCGGTTCCCGCCTCCCCGCGTCAGGCGTCGCGAGGGATTGGTTCGAGCGCGGGCAGCGGCAGCCAGAATGCAGGGATCATCAGGGCGTAGATGACCAGACCGGCGGCGGGGGCGACGACACCGACCGCCGCACCGAGGACAGTGAGCACCGGGCCCACCAGAAAGCGTCTGCCCACGAGCTTTCCCGCGTGCGCACTGACTCGCGGATTCAACAGCCTCGACGCACGCGACACGTACCACCAGAGGGCATTGAAGAAGACCGCGCCCAGGCCGAAGGAGCCGCCGAAGAACAGCACGGCGAGCGGCTCACCCGCCCCGTTGCGAAAGGCCGCGGCGAGTACGGAGGCCGCGAACGGCAGGAACGCCACCGTCATCAGCAGCACGGTGTTGAGCAGGAGCACCCCTCGATCAGCGGCGACGACCTGGTCGAACATGACATGGTGGTTGGTCCAGATCGACGCGATCAGGAAGAAGCTCAGCACGTACGCCAGGAACGAGGGCCACAGCTCGACCAGACCCCGACCGAGGTTGGCGGTGTCCTCGGGCGGGTGGATCTCCAGCACCAGAAGCGTGATGGAGATGGCGAAGACGCCATCGCTGAAGAACACGGTCCGGCTCGGGTCCCGGAGAGCGCTGTCCTGCAGCGCAGCCTCATCCCCCGGTCGTGTCCGCCGCCGGAAGCGCCACCGCCTGGACATCAGTCTGCCCAGCCGAACGGACAAAGAGCCATAGATGGGATCATAGCGGGAAAGGGCTCGACCGTTTCCCGTCAACCGCCGACGCCGGGTGGGGACGGTTGCTCGGGGGGTTTGCCCATGGCGCGCACCGCGTCCGAGATGGCGATGCCGGCCAGGACGACGACGGCGGTGCCCGCCACGGCCAGCGGCGGGACGAGGATCATCGCGGGGGAGACGGCGACCAGCAGGAGAGCGCCGATCAGCCGAGAGCGAGACACCCGCGCGAACACCGCGTGTTCGACCAGCATTCGTCCAGCCAGGAACAGCACCGGTCCGCCGAGGATGGCGACGATCCAGGAGGCACCGGTGGGCCCGAACGGATGGGTGATCACGATTTCGTAGCCGACGGCGATCGCGACGGTGCCGACGACCATGAGCATGTGGGCGATGAACGCCTCTCGGATGAGGTGCGCCGGGTCACGGGCGGCCGTGAGCGCCCCGGGCAGCAACTGGCCCGCTTTGAAGAGGTACACCCGGAACATCAGCACGGTCGTGGCGAACGAGACGGCGAATGCCGCGGCGGCGCCGCCCTCCTGGAACGACGTGTCGCTGTAGGCCGATCCGGTGGTCAGGATCAGCTCACCGAGCGCGATGATGAAGAACTGTCGGTACCGCTCGGAGATGTACTCCGCCGACACGGGCCACTTGGGCCGGCTGGAGATGTTCCACGGGGCAGGGTAGAAGAGCAGCAGCGCAATGCCGTCAATGACGAGCGCGAGCGCCCACAGCACCGTCCGCGCCGCATCCGGCAGCAGCGCTCCGACGATCCACGGGACGGCGGACATCGAGAACCACAGGAGTACCCCCGCCGCCCGACTCTGGGCCTCCAGACCGCGCAGCGCCGGCACGATGACAAGGCCACGGACGATGTGCACCGCCACGTACGAGCCGGCGAAGACCAGACCCCCGGCACCGAACGCCTCCGGCACCGCGACCGCCATCATCAGGGCGCCGAGCATGGCCGTGTAGACCACAAACTGGACCTGTGGCCGCTCGGAGTTGTAGAGATCGGTGACCCACGCCGTGACGAACCAGAGCGATATGAAGGCCATCAGCAACAGGAACGTCTCGCCGACCTCGGCGAGGACCATTCGCCCCTCGGTCAGGTCCTCGACGAGCCGATGGGAGACCCGGTTGAGCGCGAAGACGAACACCAGGTCGAAGAAGAGCTCCAGGAGGCTCGGCCGCTGCGGCTGCTCCGCCTTGCGAAGCAGCGTTGCTGCGCCTGTCGACATCCCGCCGCCCGAGTTTGCCCAGATTTACGGCCTATCGGAGATTGATACCACGTAGGAGGGCGGCGGCGCGGGGGTGTCGCCGGACCGGTTGCGGCGCTCGGGTCGCCAGGTCGCCACGAGGGCGGCGGCGAGGAGCAGTTCGGCGATGTCCCCGCCGTAGTACATGAGCTGCGCTCCGCCCTGCACCTGTGGGATCGGGGCGTGGATGTCGACCCAGAAACCGCCGTACATCAGTTGCGAGATGACGGCGTGGGTCGCGATCGCGAGACCGAGGTAGACCAGCCGGGTACGGACCCCGGGCCGCCGGGGCGCGGGGTCGGGGCCGGCGATGACGTAGGCGAAGAGACAGCCGGAGAGCAGGAAGTGGGTGTGCAGCAGCCAGTGACCAACCGGATCGCCGGTGGCGAGGTGGTAGAGCGGGGTGAAGTAGAGCACCGCGAGGCTGGCGGTGGAGACCAGGAAAGCCACCGCCGGGTGGGTCAGCACCCGGACCGGACCGCTGTGCAGCAGCGCGGTCAGTCGGCGGCCGCGGGGCGCGGGCAGAGCCCGCAGCAGCAGCGTCACCGGGGCGGCGAGGACCAGCGCGAGCGGGGCGTACATGCCGATGAGCAGGTGTTGGGTCATGTGGCCGCGGAAGTCGGTGTGGGCGAACGGCGCCAACGGCGGGAGGAGCGCCACGGCCAGCAGGAGCAGCCCGACGGCGAAGCTCGTCGTACGCCACCGGTTCCAACCCTGCACCGGGTTGCGGCGGCGTGCTCGCGCGGCCAGGTGGAGGTAGAGGCCCGCGCAGGCGAGCAGGACGACGGCGGGCAGCACTGTCCCGGCGAGGCTGGCGCCCTCGTGGTGGAGGTGGGGATCCATCAGACCACGCGGTCGGAGTCGGCGACCCTGCCACCGCGCTGGAGCAACCAGCCGCCGACCAGCAGCAACGCCCCGAAGATGAGGAACCCGATGTCCCACCAGATCTGGTGGGGGCCGCCGCGAACATGGTGGATGCCGAGGATCTGGTGATCCACCAGGCCCTCGACGAGGTTGAACAGCCCCCAACCCGCGATGATCCAGCCCCACAACACCCGCGACCCCCAGACCGCGCGACGATCGTGGGTGACCCGGGAGTACAGGATGGCCAGACCCGACAGAACCGCCAGCCAGCACACGACGTGAAAGACGCCGTCCCAGACGGTGTTCATCTCCAGGCCGGAGACCGTGTGCGGGTTGTAGTACCGCACCCCGATGCGATCGGAGTTGGTGCTGGTGAGCAGGTGGTGCCACTGGAAGACCTGGTGCAGGAAGATCCCGTCGGCGAAGCCGCCGAGCCCCACCCCCAGCACGATCCCGGGAAGCTGGAGGCCGACCCGGCCCTCGTTCGCGGTGGTTGTCATGACCTCTCCGTCCCCTCACGCCGAGGTGGCCTGTTTTCCACGCTAGGGGCAGATAAACGGGATCGAGGCGGAACTCCGTATCTCCGAGGCAGGTCGAACGATCCCTGCGGGTCCCGTACACCGTCGCGAGTAATTCAGGCGGCAGCGCCCGCCTTGAGGCGGGCGGTGATGTCGACGACCCGGCGGGCCTGATGGCGGGCCGCCTGGAGGACCACCTCGCCGGGCGGGCCGTCGCCGACCACGTGGGAGGTGCCGTAGGGGTTGCCGGCCTGGAACTGAACGGGGTCGGTGTAGCCGGGGGGCACGATGATGCCGCCCCAGTGGCAGAAGGTGTTCATCAGCGCCAGGAGAGTGGACTCCTGGCCGCCGTGCGCCGTGTTGGATGAGGTGAAGGCCGAGTACACCTTGTCGGCGAGCTTGCCTTGGAACCACAGCGGTCCCGTCGTGTCGATGAATGCGCGTAGCTGGCTGGCCGGGTTGCCGAAGCGGGTCGGAGTGCCGAAGAGCACCGCGTCGGCCCAATCCACATCGTCGTGGCTGGCCTCGGCAATGTCCGCGGTGTCCTTCAGGTGCTGGTCCCACTCCGGCCTGGCGCTGACCGCCGCCGCCGGGGCGGTTTCGAAGACCTTGCGCAGTCGCACGGTGGCGCCGGCCTTCTCGGCCCCTTCGACGGCGGCTCGCGCCAACGTGTGGATGGTGCCGGTGGAGCTGTAGTAGATGATCGCGAGGTGCACGGGTTTCCACGGTCGATTTCCTCTCTCTGCGGTTCTGACCGGTACGACGAGACAGCGCGAGAAGATGTGAGGCGACCTGCGACCGCACAATTCGCGGCGACGGTTCGTCGTAAGGGGTGAGCCAGATCGTCTGAAGGAGCCGGTGAATTCATGGCCCACCCGTCCGACCCGGTACACGGCCGGCCCGACCCGAACCTGAGCGCGATCATGAGGGAGCGGCGTCAGCTGACCAACCTGGCGTACCGGCTGCTGGGCTCCCTGGCCGACGCGGAGGACGTCGTGCAGGAGACCTACGCCCGCTGGTACGCCATGTCCCCCCGCCAGCAGGCGGACATCAACGCGCCCGGTGGCTGGCTGACGACAGTTGCCAGCCGCATCTGCCTGGACCTGCTCCGCTCGGCGCGGGTCAGGCGCGAGCGATACGTCGGCGAATGGATCCCGGAACCGCTGCCCGACCGGGCCGAATGGATCAGCGGCCAGTCAAGCGGCGACGCCGACCGCGCTGACCGGGTCACCCTTGACGAGTCGGTCAGCATGGCCATCCTCGTCGTACTCGACGCGATGACCCCTGCCGAACGGGTCGCGTTCATCCTGCACGACGTCTTCGGCTATCCCTTCGCCGATGTGGCCGCCATCGTCGGCCGTACCCCCGGGGCATGCCGACAGCTCGCCGCGTCGGCCCGGCGGCGCATCCGCGTGCCGCGGCCGGACGCGGGCGCGTCAGGCCGACGGACCGATCTCGTCCGGGCCTTCAAACGCGCCTGGGAGGCCAGGGACATCGAGGCGCTCATCGGCCTGCTCGGACCCGACGCCACGGCGACCGGCGACGGCGGAGGGCTCGTCACCGCCGCGCTCCACCCGGTCGAGGGAGCCGAGCAGGTTGCCCGCTTCTTCGTCGACCGGCCCACTGCGGCGGCCGGCGTGACGCTTCAGGAGTGCACGGTCAACGGTCAGCCCGGTCTCGTGGCTCTGCGGGACGGCAGCACCGTGTCGGCGATGGCGTTCGACGTCCGTGACGACCGCATCAATCACATCTGGGCCGTACTCAACCCCGACAAGCTCCGCTCCTGGGTCGCGGCCCGCTGACCACGGGCGGACCTTCTACAGGGATCGCGTACGAACGGGGGCAGGCTTCCGGGCCGTGGAGAGCTTCCGGAGCCCGGCGGGCTGGACGAAGGGTTCCCGCCGGGCCACCGCCTCGCCCCGGGCGTCCAGCTCGTACCCCTCGATCCAGACCCACCCGTCGTACGTGATCCGGTCTTCCAGCACACGGATGAGCCGGAAGAAAAACGGCCGGGAGAACTGGACGCTGGCCGCCCGCGTGAGGTGGAGAAGGTCACCACTCTTGAATGGGGCCACGACCCACCGCCCGTCGCCAAGCCAGGATCCGCGCTCGGGCTGCCGCAGCCCTCGGGCACCAGCCGTCCGGATGGCAGCGGCTGCACCTCTGCATCCGGTGGTAGTCGATCACCGTCCAGGAAAGCTCCACCTCGAACGGCACCGAGCTCACCGCTCGCCCTCCGTACGCGGCCTCGCAGGACCCGTTCGAACCGGTACAACCCGACGGCGAGGGAACGACCAGAGCTTCACGAGGTGGCTCCTACCTGGGCGAATGGCTGACCCTGAGGGTAGTCGAACCTATACAGCCTGTACAGCCCGGCCAGCCTGCCTAACCCGGGCTGCCTGTACCTGATGGCCATCCCGTGTAGCGCGTCCATATCGTGTCGATCATGATTGACGAGATGAGCCCGGTCCCCTTCTACGTTCAGCTCGCCGATCTCCTCGCCAAGCAGATCGAATCCGGGAAGCTCAAGCCTCGTCAGCCGCTCCCGAGCGAGGCGACGTTGCAGCAGGAGCACGGCGTAGCTCGCGGCACGGTCCGCGCAGCGGTACGGCTATTGCGGGAACGAGGGCTCGTCGTCACCTTCACCGGTCGCGGAACGTTCGTCGCCGAGAAGCCGTAGCCTTCCGCCCCTGCGATCTGGAGCTCGTCCTCGCCCTTGTCGGTCAGTTCGAGGTAGGCCATGCGCCGGTCGGCCTCATCCCACTCGGCCGGCCAGGCCAGCCGCACACAGTCGGTCGGCGAGCTGCCAGACGACCCGACCGCCGTCGAGCGGCGCATCGAAATATGATCGCCCGATAACCCTCCTCAGAACAGAGTTCTAGACCGAACGTCAAGCATGTCCTGGGACGTATTCGTCAGGCATGTGGTGGGACTAGACAATCAACGGTGGCGTTTGTCCTCCGACTGATGCGCGACACCTGTCCGCCAGCTGATCTGCGACACCTCGGCGCACTGATCGCGGCAGAAGGTGAACCCGCTTTGCTTGCGCGTCCGCCGTGCACAGCGGGCACGCGGGCTTGGCCCCAACGTATACATTGACCAGCGCCGGTTTGCTGTCGATGGATCGAGGCGCGATGAACTACCCGACGCCGCCACCGTCTCCCCCGCCGCCACCGCCTCTTCTGCCCCCAACGCCACCCCCGCCGCCATTGCCACTGCCGCCGGAACCGGCACGGACGCGGCGGCTCCTGCTGCTGTTTGGTGGCCTGGCCCTGGCTTTCCTGCTGATCTGCACGATCGGCGCGCTTGTCGTGGTGCCCCGCTTCACCGGCAACCCAGGTGGCAAGGAGGAACGGGCCACTGAGGCGCAGGTAGCGGTGAATACCGCCGATCAGGAGTTGAGTCAGGCCGCTGAGCAGCTGCTCACCACGCCGGCGGTCCGCTACCAGGGGTCGTTCTCCGGACCGGACGGCGACCGCATCAGCATGGACGCCCAGGTGACCAATGAAGGCACGGTACGAGGCAAGCTGATCACTGACGGCCAGACCGCCGAGATCCTGGACCTTGGCGATCGTACGTTCCTCAAGGTCGGCGAGGCGTTCTGGCGTGCGGCCGGGATCACCGACGGGCGCGAGAAGAAGTTTGCCAACCGGTGGGTGCGGGTCGCCGGTGACCTCTTTGGATTCGACTTCGGTGATGTCCTGGCGCCGGCTCTGCTCGCCACCGGCATGGTGCCGAGCATCGACGAAAACGACTACCCGCAGCAGGAGGAGTCGCTCGGACTCGGCGCGGTCACCTCGGTGGACGGCGTCGAGGCACGAGCGGTAGTCCTCAACGGTGTCACGTACCTGATCAGTACGGCCGAACCGAAACGGCTGTTGGGTCTGAGCACCACCCCGGTGACCGAGTCGGGAAGCGGCTTTCAGACGATCGCGCACCGGGTGAGTGACGTCGAGTTGCGCGCCAAACTGCAGCTTCTCACCGACGACCAACGGCAACTGCTGTTCGACGAGGTAAAACGTCAGATGGGCGTACTGGCGCAGTCCCTCGACAGCATCGTCCAGGTGTCGCTCACCGGCGACGCGAGCCTCACGCCCTGCACCACCAACGGCTGCACCGCGAACCTGAAGCTCCGCAGCAGGGTCACGTCGGCCTCCAAGTACGTGACGATCGATAAGCAGGTCACCGTCGAGGTGAACATCATCATGACGTTGGACGGCAGGCCGGTGCAGACCTGCCCGGAAGTCCTGGTCATGAAGCCGAAGGACACCAAAACGGTCCGGTGCCGCGCGTCGTACTACATCCCGCCGGCCCGGAAACCCAAGACCCACCAGGTGTACGCCACGTACACCGCGGTCGCCCGGGCGGTCACCACGACGGATGCCAAGAAGATGGCCGCTGACCTCGCCGACGAGATCAAACGCAACGGCGCGTTGGGCGTCAAGCCCGCGGACAAACCTCATGAGTACCTGCCGACCGGCGCGAACCCGCCAGCCCTGAACACCCGTCAGAACCAGGCGAAGACCCGTGTCGAACAGCTCGCGAAGCAGGCTTGCAAAGACGTGCAGCGGTGGCCCGGGGAGTCCCCGCGGCACTGGGGCGACCGGGTGCACAAACGACTCGCGGAGCTCGTCGGTGCGGAACCGGCATCGGCCAACCTGTTCGCGGAGGTCGGCTACCGCAACGGTCTGCTCGCCAGGAGGTGGAAGAATCCGGTCACCAACCGGGAGGGCTGGGAGAAGGGCGCCAAGGCGCCGGATGTCGTGCTCGGCGTGGACGAACTGCGACCGGAACTCATCCTCGACCTGAAGACCGGCGCCAAGGGGCTCGAAACCAAGTGGTACGGGGACCTACAGAACCAGCTCCCGGCAAGGTATCGGAACGTTCCGGCGATCACGGTTCGATGCTGAGAAGGGGATGATCACGTGGATGTCGGCAGGTGGGAGAAGGCCGTCGACGCGTACCTGCTGCCCGCTCTGGGTGACGGCTGGCGTGCCGCGGAGGGCCGGCTGGTGCGGGGGCCGGTCGGCTGGACCGCCCAGACGGTGCAACCAGTACCACCACTGCGCCCACGGCCCAACTTTCAGGTGGAGGTGATCGTCTGGTTGCTCGCGGTGCCGGGGGCCGACGGCCACACCTGCTCACGGCGGCTGGAGGGAGTGTTCCCTGAGCCGGACGCCCTGGCCGGCTACGAACCGGTGATGGCCGACATCCGGGACGTCGTACTCCGGGAGGGCATCCCGTTCCTGGACCGTTACGGAGATGTGGAGGGCTTGCTCGCCCACCGGCTGGAGTGGGAAGCCCAGGACGCGGAGCGTGGCCTGACCGACCCGGACATCCGTGCATCCGAGGAACTCGCCTACCTGCATGTGATCCGCAGGGACTGGGACGCCGCGCTGACCGCGGCGGCGCTGGCTGAGGAGGCCGGCGAACTGAACCGTTCCCGCCCGCACCCGATCCCCTGGGAGGACGAAATCGTCGAACGCGTTCGTGCGGTGATCGCCCTCGGCCCGGACGGCGCCCGCGAGGCCCTTGCGCGGAACGCGGCCACAACGGCGGCCGCGTTGTCCCTGCCCTAGTCAGCTCCAAGCAGAACCCGCGCCGCGTTGAAGCGCCTGGGCGAGCGGATGAGCGGCACCGAGGCGGATTTAGGACGTTGCCGTACGGGACGAACAATGGGGCCAGCCCTCCGCAAGTGGGCTCCTCAACAAGTCCGGCTTGACCTCAAGCTCCCTTGAACTTCTACCGTGGCGAGGTCTGTGGAACTGGTCGGAAGGAGCCATGAGCGTGGTTTTGAAGGAGTACTCCCAAGACAAGCTTGCCTCCCAGCCCATCGGCTACTGGAGCGGCGAGGCATACCGCAGAGTGGTTGGACGCATCCGGGCGGAGCTGGCTGTGGAGGATCTCACCCAGCCGCACTGGTGGACGCTCAACCATGTCGCTGGCTCCCCCAACACCTGGAACCGCGCCGACCTCGCCGAACGGCTCGCCCCGTTCGATGACCTCGGTATCGATTTCGACGAGGTGTTCAACGACCTGATCGCTCGTGGATGGATGACGGAAAACGGGGGAGCCTTGACGCTCACCCAAACGGGCGAGGCAGGACGGCTCCGCGCCAAGGCACGAAACGCACGGGCTCACGAGCAGATGCACGAAGGCGTCGGAGCCGCCGAGTACGTCGCGGCCCTCAACGTCCTGCGCCGCATGATCGCGAACCTGGGTGGTAACGGCGACCTCCCCTAGCAGGGCCCGTATCGCCGCGCGCTATGACGTGTGAGCTGGCTTAGCGAACTGGGCGCGGATCGGAGATCGGAATGGGCGAGGTCTCCGGTAGATGGTTCGTCGATCAAGAAGAGTGACGCCGGAGACATTGTGGACACCCTGGCGGTGACGGGCCGGTTCGACCGCCGTCCGGGGGGACCCATCCTCATCCTCGGGTCAGCCGGAGATGGTGGCGAGCAGCTCCTGTCCGGTGCGCGGATGATTGTGGCTGTCGACATACCAGTCGAAACGCCCGAACGCGTTCTCGTCGAGCAGCGACCGGATCAGCTCCCCGTCGTACGTGTCACCCGGCTGCCGCAGGTGGTACGGCGGCGGATAGAAACAGTCCCCGAGCAGCAGCACACCGGAGTCCGGCACCGCCACCACCGTCGAGTCCTCGGCGTGCCGGCCACCGACATGGCGCACCTCGACCCCGCCTGGCAGGGTCAGCACGTCGTCGAACTCGGTGTGCGGCGGCACGACGGCGAAACCCTCCCAGGAGACCATCGCCCGTGCCCGGGCCCGGAAACTTGGCCCGAGCAGGGGATTGGCGACCACCTCCTCGCGCAGATACCGGTGCCCCCACGGGCGTCGGGCCTCCGCCTGCAGGATGCGGGCTCCGGCACGGTGCCCGATGACCTCCACATCCGGCCAGGCGCACGCCCCCCAGACGTGGTCCCAGTGGTGATGGGTGTAAACCAGCCGGCGCGGTGCCGGCAGCCCGGCCGCCTCGATCTCCGCACGAACCCGCCGGGCGACCGCCGGACTGTTGCCAGCATCGACCAGTACGCTCCCCGACTCGTCCGCGATGACCGCGACCCCACCCTGGATGTTGTCGTGGTCCTCATCGTGCGGATACCACCACACCCGACCGGCCAAATTCCGCAACGATCCGCGCATGACGCACCGTAACAACGACGACAGGAGCGTCATGAATCAGGTCAGCCGCCGCGCCCGCGACCTCGGGATCATCGTTGGGCCGCTGCCCACCGGGCGGCACAACGCGATCATCGACGTCCCCGGGATCCTGATCGGGCACACCACCATCGACGACGGCGCCGACCTGCACACCGGTGTTACCGGTCACCGCAGTCGTACCGAGCCAACTCGGCCCCGGACGGTGGGCCCTGCCCGCCGCCGTGCAATCCGGCAACGGCAACGGGAAACTCGCGCGGTGACGACCGGCGCCCTCGTCCAGTCCAACTTCGGCGGAGTGCTGACCGCCCTCGGCGTCCCGCTGCCGGCCGACGAGCTGACCCCGGACGCTGACCGAACCGAACCACCCGGCAACTCATGCATGATCGTCGTGGCCACCGACACGCCCCTGGACGCCCGACAGCTCGGGCGGCTCGCCCGACGGGCGGTCTTCGCGATGGGCCGGGTCACTGGCGTGGGCGGTCATGCCAGTCGCGCCGTTGCGCACGGAGCCGTGATCCGCCGGCTGTCGGCGGCCAGCCGGCTGGCGGCGCGAGCCTGATGTGCCCCCTGGGGGGCACGAAAAACACCCCTCCGGTCGACGTCTGCCGATGACTGGAGGGGTGTTTTTCCTACTCAACGCTGTGCGCCCGAAGGGACTCGAACCCCTAACCTTCTGTTACCGGCCGCTATGATCTGAAGCTTGTCATTAGCCACTGGATTCTTGCACTGACCTGCACGAACGACGCCAGGTCGTGGTCATTGCTTGTCACCGATAATCACTACCCGGAAGGGGTTTTCGGGGGGTAAAAGGGGGGCATGAATTCGACGCCAGGGCTGGCGCGCCCGGGGTCCTGCATCGCCAGGGAAAGCGGGATGCTGACTCAGGTTGGACCCTGCCGGGGGCACGCCACAGAATTGTGATTCAGTGTTTCAATCCGGATCTGAGGAGTTGCCAGGCGGAACCGGGCCTGAGTCGCGCCGGGGCGGGCAGCGACGGACCTCTGGTGTGTCCAGGGTTGCGGCGGTGGCCGGGTACGGCTAGGTGCTGAGCAGCCTACGGCGTGGGAGCTTCCGTACCTCTAGAACGGCGGCTCGTCGTCCGGTCCCGCCTGGGTGGCAGCGAAAATTCTCGCCTCGTATAGTGCGAAGCCTGCCTCGAACGCGTCGTCGAAGGAGTCCCGGTCCAGCCACGACTTGCCGGACATGTGTGACGGCCAGTGCGGTTCTCGAATGCGGGAGATCGGGATAGGGTAGCCGGCTGGCTTTCCGACGCTGACCAGGGCCGTCTCCGTTATCGCCCATTGAGGTGGGCAGTACTGGATCACGCCGCTCAGGGCAGCAGTGCCTCCGTTCGTGGCCGACTCATGCGCCAGCTCCAGTAGCTCGCGGAGGTCGCTAAACAGGCGTCCTGCCTCGAATGACCTGTCACCGGGGTACTCCCCGGCCCGCACCACGGCCTCGGCCAGCGCAACGAGGAAGTCCTCCGCCGTTTGGTCTCTCGGCCAGGCCAGATGCGCCACCGTTTGGCCGTTGCTCCGCTCTAGGCGCAGGTACAAGTCTTCGGCGGGGTCCGGCGTTTCCTGGAATTGGTCATGGGTGGTAGGTGTCTCGAACCACAGGAACAGGTGCGTGTTGTGGACGGGCACGCGGCATCCGGTGGACGTGGTGAGATGTAGGTCCGCTGCCCGGACCAGCGCCGCGAATAGCAGGTCATGAGATGGGGCTTCTTCGACATCGGCGAAGACCTGGCGGTCCTGGTCCCGCGCGGCGGCAAGGCGGCTGACAACTGTTTCGGTGAGCCGTTCGCGCGTGCGCCGCAGCTCGGCCTGGGTCTGCGAAACCTCCTCGGCCAAGGTTGCGATGCTGGCAGCGGCCACCTCCTGCCGCTGCTCGATCTTCACCTGGCTGGCCTGTACGTCGTCTAGCCGCTTCTCGATATACCGGCCGACCACGAGGAGCGGCGCAAACAGTAGAAGCGTGGTGCCGACGTTCACCAGCGCACCGGAGAGCCAACCGTCGCTGCGGGCCAGCCAAGACCAGACGAGCACTCCGCCGCCAGCGAGCAGCAGCACAACCGTGATGTTCCAGCGGTTGCGGGTGAACCAGCGCATGCGGGCTGCTCCTCGGGCTAGGCGGTTGACGTGGCCACGGTAGCCAGGCGTAGCGAGTATCTGCGCGACGGGCTGCGGACGCGACAGCTCTTCACCTTCTTGCCTGGTAGGGTTGCGGTCTGTGTTCGATGGACCCGATTACGAATTGGCCTGGCCACGGCATCTCTTCGTGGCCGAGGCGTCGGCCCTGCTGGCTACCAGCCGCAACGCAGACGGAAGCCGCGTGGAGTGGCTGCTCGAGGAAGCATTTACCAGTTCAACGCCCATCGAGGACTTTAAAGCTGCCCCGACCCGCGCCGTTGATCCCTTCGGGGACGACGATCCTTGGGCTACAGCCTCCCCTGGAGGCAGCACGAAGGCTTCGGGTACCACGCAGCCTGTGGTTGCCCAATCCGATTTCCTGTCCGAGCTGATCAAGCGGGCCGATGTGCTGCGCGAGGCGATAGCTCCGCGGCCTTACTGGCCGGAGCGAACACCGACAGGCATCAGCGCCTCGCGACAGCCACTGAGCAGGGAAAAGGCCAAGCGCCGCTTCGTCAGCCTGGTCGCCGAACTAACCCGGAATGGATACCTGGAAAGGGTTTTTCCAGGCGAGTGCGTGGACCTGCCGACTGATGTCGACGTCGATGAGTCGGCCAAGCTGCAGGAAATGCTCGGCATACCGGACCTATGGCCGCTACAGCCGGCGCAGTGGGACGACGACGTGTTCTACGGGGTCATCGAGGTCATCCACGACCTCGTTGCCCGCCCCCGCGAGCGCTGGTGGCACAACTGGAACAGCTGCGGCTGGCACTACAGCGGCTTCGCAGTCACGCCGGCCAGGGCTCTCTACCGGTGGCGCGTCAACAAGATCCTTGCCGACGCACACATCGCACTCCGGCTTGCCGGAGAAGGCGAGGACGCCGGCCGCCTAGTCCACATGGTCCACGACGACCGCCGTGTCCTAGTTGAGCAAGCACTTCGTTCCCCGGACCCCAAGGCAGCCGATCAGATCAAGCACGCCATCGCGCTGTTCCGTGGCCGTACCGCCACCGACCAGGATAAGCGCTCCGCAATCGTCACACTCGCGCACGTCCTTGAACGGCGCCGGACACTACTCAAGGCAGAGCTGCTACGCCGCGACGAAGGCGCCCTCTTCAACATCGCCAACGAGTTCGCCATACGGCACGAAAACGAGCAGCAGAAGGCCGACTACGATCCGGTATTCCTGGACTGGATCTTCTGGTGGTATCTGGCCACCGTAGAGCTGACCGATCGGCTGCTCACGCGCGGTACTTGACCGAACCTATCTATGATCTAGGTTGCGACGTAGTAAAGAACAGCAGTAACCGGTGAGGCTAAGTACGGTCCATTGAGGTGATCTCAGCAAGATTCGGCGGCCGAGTGGGGATGACACGGGCGTAACGTCCATACCGGACGGCGTTGGCTA
>NZ_JBNCKS010000077.1:0-24177 GCF_049841635.1 Micromonospora sp. DT44
CGCGACTACTCCACGCAGCCTGTCAATCCCCCCTGAACAGCCCAAACAGGATGAGACAAGCTCCAGGATGTAGTGGCATCGACGTGTCCGCGAAACCACTACATCCTGGATGCAGCGCGATCTTGCGAGCGCCGCCGCCGTCGAGGCGGTACTGGGCCAGCCGCCAACGTCGAGGCAGCGCCGCATCGGCGCCCTCGCCCAGCATCCGCGCACCTCCAGGGCCGTCGGCGCCTCGCCTCGCCACGCGGCACGGCGCGGCACGGCGCGGCACGGCACGGCGCGGCACGGCGCGGCACGGCACGGCGCGGCACGGCGCGGCACGGCACGGCGCGGCACGGCACGGCACGGCACGGCACGGCACGGCACGGCGCGGCACGGCACGGCGCGGCACGGCACGGCGCGGCACGGCACGGCGCGGCAACCCCGCCGCGCATCTCGAAGGGACACGCCGGGACGGCGCCCTACCCGGACGAGGTCAGGCGGGGCGGGTCAGGTGGGTGGCGATCGCGGTGGCCAGGCGGTCGGGGGCGTTCTCGGCGTACCCGAGGAAGAGCGACGGCTCGGTGAGCTCCAACTCGACCAGGACCGGGTCGCCGGCCGGGCCGGTAATCAGGTCCACGCGAGCGTAGAGCAGCTGCCGGGTGCCGCCGGGGACCGCGGCGAGGGTTCGGTCCGCGACCGCCAACTGCTCGACCCCGGCGGTACGGGCGGTGATCTCCTCGGCCTTGTACAGCTCGTCCGGACCGAGGTCGGGGCCGGTCAACATCGGGCCCTTGCGGATGGCGTGGCTGAACGCGAGGCCGTCCGGGCCGGCCAGGAAGAGCAGCGCGGTCTCGCCCTCGGTGTCGACGGCGCTCAGGTACGGCTGGACCATCGTCGTCCGGCCGGCGGCCGAGAGGCGACGTACGTGCGCCTCGGCCAGGGCCCGGTGCTCCGGGTCGGCCAGGTCGTAGCGGCCGGTGTCCTGGCTGCCCGCGCTGACCGCCGGCTTGATCACGTACTCCCCGGTGTCGGCGGGTGGCGACCAGTTCCCGCCCGGCTCGACCCAGGAGGTCGGGACGGTGGGTACGCCGGCGGCGCTCAGCTCGCCGAGGTAGCGCTTGTCGGTGTTCCACCGCACCACGTCGGCGGGGTTGACCAGGGTGGGCACGGTGGCAGCCCAGGCGACGAACTCGTCGCGGCGCAGCGCGTAGTCCCACGGCGAGCGGAGCACGACCAGGTCGTACGCGGACCAGTCGACGTCCGGGTCGTCCCAGACCGCCGCTTCGGCGGTGATCCCCCGCGCGGCGAGCGGGTCGAGGACGAGGCGGTCGTCGGAGTCGAGGTCGACGAGGCGGGAGCAGGTAACGAGAGCGACCCGGGGTTTCCCCCGGGTCGACTGGTGGTGGTGGGTCAATTCAGCTATCTATCTCAGCGGGCCATCGTGCGCCGGGCCATCGACCGCCAGAGGTCGTTGCTCGGTCGCATCTGGTCCATCAGTTCACGCTCCCAGGCGTTCTCGACGGTGACTCCCGCCTTGGCGCACGCTTCCCGGGCCGTGACGGTGTCCTCGGCGAACTGGTCGCCCCACTCACCGTCGCCACCCACGAGGACGATCCGTGCGCCGCGCTTACCGACGTACTCGATGACGGCCTTCGCGCCGCCGTGCCCGGCGGCGAACGACTTGAGACCCGCGACCAGACCCTGCGGGGCCTGCTCGCCGGACGTCTGCTCGGCCGTCAGCGTCGTATCGGAACCATCTGCCATGACGCGAAGCCTAAGCAGAGTTCCACTCGCGCGGGCGAGAACCATGAAGCTTTTGTGATGCCAATTACCTACGGGTTTAACGAAGAGCACAGACTCTTTGTCCGCTTAAATCCTGACTTTCCCGCCTCAACTTCCGGAGCAAACCAGACTGCAACTCCCGCAGGTTGAGCCGATCCGACTCATGCCGAAAGTTACTCTGATGTGACGTTAAAGCGGGACAACTCATCCATGACGGTGACTGTTCACCGGATTGGCGGCGAAAACCAAGGGCCGCGCGCGGGGCGGCGTCAGATCAGCGCGTCGAGCGCGACGGCCACGAACACGATCGTCAGGTACGTCGTGGACCAGTGGAACAGCCGCATCGGCTTGACCGCTTCGCCGCGCGTCGCCCGCCGGCAGAGCTTGTGCGCCTCAAGGATGAAGATGGCGCCCACCACCAGGGTCGGCACGCCGTAGATTGCGCTGAGCCCCAGCGGCCAGACAGCCAGGGAGGTGAGCACCGTGAGCCAGGCGAAGATCAGGATCTCGGCGTTCACCCGACGGGTCGAGGCCACCACGGGCAGCATCGGGATGCCGGCGCGGGCGTAGTCGTCCTTGTACTTCATGGCGAGCGGGTAGAAGTGCGGCATCTGCCAGAAGAACACCACCGCGAACAGCGCCCAGGCCGCCGGAGCGAGCCCACCGGTGACCGCCGCCCAGCCGATGAGCACCGGCGCCGCGCCGCAGGCCCCACCCCAGAACGTGTTCGTCGGGGTGGAGCGCTTGAGCCACATGGTGTAGACGACGTCGTAGTAGACGATCGCGGCGAGCGTCAGCCCGGCGGCGAGCAGGTTGGTGAACGCCGCCATCAGGACGAGCGAGACCGCCCCCAGCACCAGACCGAAGACCAGCGCGTTACGGGGCGACACGGTGTGCGCCGGCAGCGGACGCCGCTTGGTCCGCCGCATCAACTGGTCGATGTCGCGGTCGATGTAGCAGTTGAGGACGCTGGCCGCCCCCGCCGCGAGCGAGCCACCGACGAGCACGACGGCCATCAGCCACAGCGACGGCAGGCCGCCCTCGGCGAGCATCATCGCCGGGATGGTGGTGACCAACAGCAGTTCGACGATGCGCGGCTTCGTCAGCGCCACGTACGACGACACGATCGCGCGCACGTCCCGCCGCGCCACCGGACCCTCGGCCGCCCGTGCCGGGGGCTGCCCGGCGGGGTTGCTCGCGGGGCGCTCGGTGATCATGCTCACGGATTGCCACCTTCCGGCATCGGCACGGGGAGATCGGATCGGCGGGGCCCGCTCGGGCACCGCGCACCGACCCACACACTACGCGTCGTCGTTTTGGCTGCCCGGCCGACCCGACAACGGTGCGGGCCGTCACACCACCGGGTTGAACGACCTGGGCCGCCGTCACGTACCGCACACCATGCGAGATCCCCGGGCGGACGTTTAGTCACGCTCGATAGGGTCACCAGTGAGGGTTCCGCCCATCTGCCGAGGAGCACAACCATCGTGGCTGCCAAACGACCCGAGCACTCCGAACTCAACTGGTCCGACCTCGATCGCCGGGCCGTCGACACCGTCCGCGTGCTGGCCATGGATGCCGTGGAGAAATCCGGCAACGGCCACCCGGGCACCGCGATGAGCCTCGCGCCCGCGGCCTATATTCTCTTCAACCGGGTCATGCGGCACAACCCGGCCGACCCGAACTGGCCCGGCCGGGACCGGTTCGTGCTCTCCGCCGGCCACTCCAGCCTGACGCTCTACATCCAGCTCTTCCTGTCCGGCTACCCGCTGAGCCTGGACGACCTGAAGTCGCTGCGCCAGTGGGGCTCGATGACCCCGGGCCACCCGGAGCACGGCCACACGCCGGGCGTCGAGACCACCACCGGCCCGCTCGGGCAGGGTCTGGGCAACGCCGTCGGCATGGCCATGGCGGCCCGCCGCGAGCGTGGCCTGTTCGACCCGGAGGCCGAGCCGGGCGCGTCGGTCTTCGACCACAACATCTGGTGCATCGCCTCCGATGGCGACATCGAGGAGGGCATCAGCCACGAGGCCAGCGCTCTCGCCGGGCACCAGCAGCTGGGCAGCCTCACGCTGATCTACGACGACAACGAGATCTCGATCGAGGACGACACCCGCATCGCCAAGAGCGAGGACGTGGCGGCCCGCTACGAGGCGTACGGCTGGCACGTGCAGACCGTCGACTGGCGCAGCGGCGACGCCGACCAGGGCGACTACCACGAGAACGTCGAGGCGCTGTACGACGCGCTGGTGGCCGCCAAGGCGGAGACCACCCGCCCCTCGTTCATCGCGCTGCGCACCATCATCGGATGGCCCGCGCCCAACAAGCAGAACACCGGCAAGATCCACGGCTCCGCGCTCGGCGCCGACGAGGTGAAGGCCACCAAGCAGATCCTCGGCTTCGACCCGGAGCAGACCTTCCAGGTCGACGAGGAGGTGCTGGGCCACGCCCGCACCGTGATGGGTCGCGGCTCGGACGCCGAGCAGGAGTGGACCACGTCGTTCGACGCCTGGAAGAAGGCCAACCCCGAGCGCACCGCCCTCTACGAGCGGCTCGCCGGCCGGGTGCTGCCCGACGGCTGGACCGACGCGCTGCCGGTCTTCCCCGCCGACGCCAAGGGTGTGGCTACCCGGGCCGCGTCCGGCAAGGTGCTGGAGGCGCTCGCGCCGGTGCTGCCGGAGCTGTGGGGTGGCTCGGCCGACCTGGCCGAGAGCAACAACACCACCATGAAGGGCGAGCCGTCGTTCATCCCGGCTTCGCACGCCACCAAGGACTTCCCGGGCCACGAGTACGGTCGCACGCTGCACTTCGGCATCCGTGAGCACGCCATGGGCGCGATCCTGAACGGCATCGCCCTGCACGGCGGCACCCGCCCGTACGGCGGCACGTTCCTGGTGTTCAGCGACTACATGCGCCCCGCGGTGCGGCTGGCCGCGCTGATGAAGCTGCCCGTGACGTACGTCTGGACGCACGACTCGATCGGTCTGGGCGAGGACGGCCCGACCCACCAGCCGGTGGAGCACCTGACCGCGCTGCGCGCGATCCCGGGCCTGGACGTGGTCCGCCCGGCGGACGGCAACGAGACGGTGTGGGCCTGGCGGCAGGCGCTGGAGCACACCGACCGGCCGACCGCCATGGCGCTGAGCCGCCAGGCCCTGCCGACCCTGGACCGGGAGGTCTTGGGCGATGTGTCTGGCGTGGCCAAGGGCGGTTACGTGCTGGCCGAGGCCTCCAACGGCAAGCCCCAGGTGATCATCGTGGGTACCGGCTCCGAGGTGCAGCTCTGCCTGACCGCCCGAGAGCGGTTGGAGGCCGACGGCACCCCGACCCGGGTGGTCTCGATGCCCTGCCAGGAGTGGTTCTACGAGCAGGATGAGGCGTACCGGGAGTCGGTGCTCCCGCGTGGGGTAAAGGCACGGGTGAGCGTGGAGGCGGGCATCGCGATGTCCTGGCGCGGGATCGTCGGCGACTTCGGCGAGAGCGTCAGCATCGAGCACTACGGCGCGAGCGCCCCGTACACCGTGCTCTTCGAGCAGTTCGGGTTCACCCCCGACCGGATCGTGGCGGCGGCGCACGCCTCGCTGGCCCGGGTGGGCGACATCACCGGTTTCACGACCGGCAACTGAGGGAGCGTGGACGGCATGACCGACAAGCTGAATGAGCTCACCGCCGCGGGTGTGGCGGTCTGGCTCGACGATCTCTCCCGGGTGCGTCTGAGCTCCGGCGGGCTGGACCAGCTCCGCCGCGAGAAGCACGTGGCCGGGGTCACCACCAACCCGACGATCTTCGCAAAGGCGCTCAGCGACGCCGACGAGTACAACTGGCAGCTTCGCGACCTGGCCATCCGTGGCGTGGACGTCGAAGAGGCCGTACGGATGCTCACCACGTACGACGTACGGTGGGCGTGCGACGTGATGCGCCCGTCGTACGACGGCAGCGCCGGCGTGGACGGCCGGGTCTCGATCGAGGTGGACCCGCGCAGCGCGCACGACTCGGACAAGACGGTCGCCGAGGCCAAGGCGCTGTGGTGGCTCGTCGACCGGCCCAACCTCTTCATCAAGATCCCGGCCACCGAGGAGGGCCTGTCGGCGATCGCCGACACGCTCGCCGAGGGGATCAGCGTCAACGTGACGCTGATCTTCGGTCTGGACCGCTACTCGGCGGTGATGGAGGCGTTCCTGGCCGGTCTGGAGCGGGCCAAGGCCAACGGTCACGACCTGTCCACCATCGGCTCGGTCGCGTCGTTCTTCGTCTCCCGGGTGGATTCCGAGGTCGACAAGCGGCTGGAGAAGATCGGCTCGGACGAGGCCAAGGCGCTGCGCGGCAAGGCCGCCGTGGCCAATGCGCAGCTCGCGTACGAGCGGTACAGCGAGGTCTTCTCCTCGGACCGCTGGAAGGCGCTCGAGGCCGCCGGCGCGCACCCGCAGCGGCCGCTGTGGGCCTCCACCTCGACGAAGAACCCGGACTACCGGGACGTCATCTACGTCGAGGAGCTGATCGCCCCCGGAACGGTCAACACCATGCCGGAGTCGGTCATCCACGCGTACGCCGATCACGGCGAGACCCGCGGCGACACCGTCACCGGGTCCTACGACGCGGCCCGGAAGGTCTTCGCGGACCTGGAGTCGGTCGGGGTGGACATGGCCGACGTGATCGCGACCCTGGAGCGCGAGGGCGTCGAGAAGTTCGAGGCGAGCTGGCAGGAGCTGCTCGACGGCGTCAGCAAGTCGCTGAAGGCCGCGGCAAAGGGCCAGGGTGCGCCGAACAAGGCCGCCGAGGGCAACGCCAAGGCCGCCGAGAAGGCCGGTGGCGCGTGAGCGACCGGATCAGTACTCAGCGAAGTGGAGTGGCGGCATGAGTGACCTTCTTGCCGGTCCGGCGGAAGCCGCCGCCGGGCTCGCCGTCTACGGCGCGGACACGGTCGACAAGTCCGCCCCCGCCTCGACCCGGGAGGCGCTGGTCAAGGCCGGCGTCCCCGGGCGGCTGGCCGCCAAGGACACGACCCTGTGGGGTTCGGACGCCGAGGCCGAGGCAAAGATCCGGCTCGGTTGGGTGGACACCCACCAGCGCAGCCGGGAGCTGCTGGCGCAACTCGCCGAGTTGAAGGCGGAGCTGGCCGACCTGGACCACGTCGTGCTCGCCGGCATGGGTGGCTCGTCACTCGCCCCCGAGGTCATCACGCGGACCCTGGGCCGGCCGTTGACGGTGCTGGACACCACCGACCCGGGCCAGGTCCGGGCGGCCCTCGGTGACCGGCTGGAACGCACCGTGGTGGTGGTCGCCAGCAAGTCCGGCTCGACGGTGGAGACCAACAGCCACCGCCGCGCGTACTGGCAGGCGTTCCTGGACGCCGGGATGACCGAGGCGGAGGCCGGCCGGCACTTCGTCATCGTCACCGACCCGGGCTCGCCGCTGGAGGCGACCGCGACCGAGATGGGCGCGTTCACCGTGCTCGCCGACCCGAACGTGGGCGGCCGGTACTCGGCGCTGACCGCGTTCGGGCTGGTGCCGTCCGCGCTGGCCGGCGTCGACGTGTCGGAGCTGATCGACCAGGCCGACGCGTTGGCCCAGTCGCTCGCCGCCGACAGCGACAACCCGGCGCTGGCGCTGGGCGCCGCGCTGGGCGCCGCCGCCACGCTGGCCCGCGACAAGGTCGCCCTGGTGTCCGACGGCACCGGCATCGACGGTCTGGGCGACTGGGCCGAGCAGCTCATCGCCGAGTCGACCGGCAAGGCCGGCGTGGGCATCCTGCCGGTGGTGGTGGAGTCACCGCAGAGCCCCGGCGCGACCGGCCCCGACGTGCTGACCGTCAGCTACGGCGGCGCGCTGTCCGCCGGTGACGTGCCCGGCGGCGGCGCCGACCCGGACGTGGCCGTCAACGGCCCGCTCGGCGCGCAGTTCCTGGCCTGGGAGTACGCCACCGCGGTGGCCGGCGTGGTGCTCGGCATCGACCCGTTCAACCAGCCGAACGTCACCGAGTCCAAGGAGAACACCAACAAGATCCTGGCCTCGGGGCTGCCGACGGAAGAGCCGTCGTTCACCGAGGGCGCGATCGAGGTGTACGCGCCGCAGGGCGCTCCGGGTGACCTGGCCGGGGTGCTGCGGTGGCTGCTCGACGGGCTGGGCGACGACGGTTACCTCGCGGTGATGGCGTACCTCGACCGGTTCGCCGACGCCGACACGGCCGGGTTGCGGCCGCTGCTGGCCGACGCGTCCGGCCGGCCGGTCACCTTCGGCTGGGGGCCGCGGTTCCTGCACTCCACCGGCCAGTACCACAAGGGCGGCCCGCAGGTGGGCAGCTACCTCCAGGTGACCGGCGCGGTCGCGGACGACCTCGACGTGCCGGGCAAGCCGTACACCTTCGGCGAGTTGCAGGCGGCGCAGGCCGCCGGCGACCGGCAGGCCCTCGCCGGCCGGGAGCGGCCGGTGCTGCGACTCCACCTGACCGACCGGGCCGCCGGGGTCGCCCAACTGCTCGACGCGGCCGGTCAGCTGCGCACGTGAGGATGGACGACGTGACCGAAGGCGTGAACCCGCTACGCGACCCGCAGGACCGCCGGTTGCCCCGGATCCCCGAGCCGTGCGCTCTGGTGATCTTCGGGGTGACCGGCGACCTGGCCCGCAAGAAGCTGCTGCCCGCGGTCTACGACCTGGCGAACCGAGGGCTGCTGCCGCCCGGTTTCGTGGTGCTCGGCTTCGCGCGCCGCGACTGGGGCGACGGTGACTTCGAGACCCTGGCCTGCGAGGCGGCCAAGAAGCACGCCCGTACGCCGTGGCGGGACGAGGTCTGGGCGCGGCTGGCCGGCAACATCAAGTTCGTGGGCGGCTCGTTCGACGACGACGCCGCCTTCGACCAGCTCGCCTCGACCTTGGACGACCTGCGCCAGACCCACGGCATCGCGGGCAACGCGGCGTTCTACTTCTCCATCCCCCCGGCCGCCTTCCCCGTCGTGCTCAAGCAGTTGGCCCGCACCGGGATGGCCGACAACGACAAGTCCGGCGGTTGGCGGCGGGTCGTGGTGGAGAAGCCGTTCGGCAACGACCTGCCGTCGGCGAAGGCGCTCAACGACCTGGTCGACGACGTGTTCACCCGGCAGGACGTCTTCCGGATCGACCACTACCTGGGCAAGGAGACCGTCCAGAACATCCTGGCCCTGCGGTTCGCCAACAACCTGTTCGAGCCGCTGTGGAACTCCAAGTACGTCGACTCGGTGCAGATCACCATGGCCGAGGACGTCGGCATCGGCACCCGGGCCGGCTTCTACGACACCGTGGGCACTGCCCGCGACGTCCTGCAGAACCACCTGCTCCAACTCCTGGCCCTGGTGGCGATGGAGGAGCCGACCAGCTTCGACGCCGACGAGATCCGGGCCGAGAAGCTGAAGGTGCTCAAGGCGATCACCCTGCCCAGGGACGTGGCCCGGGACACCGTCCGGGGCCAGTACCTGCCCGGCTGGGTGGGCGGCGAGCGCGCGGTCGGCTACCGGGAGGAGCAGGACGTACCCGCCGACTCCACCACGGAGACGTACGTGGCGGTGCGCCTCGGCATCCAGAACCGGCGCTGGGCCGAGGTGCCGTTCTACATCCGGGCCGGCAAGCGACTCCCCCGGCGGGTCACCGAGGTCGCCATCATGTTCAAGAAGGCGCCGCACCTGCCGTTCAACGACGCCGACATGGAGTCGCTGGGCAACAACCAGTTGGTCATCCGGGTGCAGCCGGACGAGGGCGTGGTGCTCAAGTTCGGCTCGAAGGTACCGGGCACCACCATGGAGGTCCGCGACATCGCCATGGACTTCCAGTACGGCGAGGCGTTCACCGAGTCCAGCCCGGAGGCGTACGAGCGGCTCGTCCTGGACGTGCTGATCGGGGACCGCACCCTGTTCCCGGACGCCGCCGAGGTCGAGCAGAGCTGGCAGGTCATCGACCCGCTGGAGCACGCCTGGGTGGGCACCACCCCGGAGCCGTACCGGGCCGGCGAGTGGGGTCCACGGGCGGCTGACGAGATGCTGGCCCGTGAGGGCCGCGCTTGGAGAAGAGCATGATCGGGCTGTGGGACACCACCGGCAACGAGGTGGTCAAGGCGCTGGCCGCCGAACGGCGCAGCGCCGGTGGTGTGGCCAGCGGCATGGCGCTCACCCTCATCGTGGTGGTGGACGAGAAGCGCGTGCGCGAGGCGGAGGCGGCGGCGACCATCGCCGCCGCCGCCCACCCGTGCCGGCTGGTGGTCGTGGTCCGCTCCGACATCGAGCGGGAGCGGAACCGGCTGGACGCGGAGATCGTGGTCGGCGGTCGTCTCGGCCCGTGCGAGGCGGTGGTCACCCGGATGTACGGGCGGCTCGCCCTGCACGCCGAGTCGGTGGTCATGCCACTGCTGGTGCCGGACGTGCCGGTGGTGACCTGGTGGCACGGTGAGCCGCCCGCGGAGATCGCCACCGACTTCCTCGGTGTGGTCGCCGACCGGCGGATCACCGACTCCGCGCAGGCCGCCGACCCGGTGGAGGCGCTGCGCCAGCGGGCCCGGGACTACGCCCCGGGCGACACCGACCTGGCGTGGACCCGGATCACCCCGTGGCGGACCCTGGTCGCCGGGGCGTTCGACACCACCAACGAGCAGGTCACCGAGGCGACCGTTGTCGCGCCACCCCGCGACCCGACGGCGGCCCTGATGGTCGGTTGGCTGTCCAGCCGGCTCGGCATCACCCCACGCCGGGTGGACACCGACGAGTTCCCCCGCATGCGCGAGGTGCAGTTGACCTGCGCGAACGGCGACAAGCTGACGCTGACCCGCGAGGACAGCCTGGCGGTGTTCCGGCGGACCGGTCAGGAGGATCGGGCGCTGCCGCTGGTCCGTCGGCCGCTCGGCGACGAGCTGGCCGAGGAGCTGCGCCGCCTCGACGCCGACCAGGTGTACGCGGAGGCGTTGGGCGCGACCGCCGGCCTGCGCGGTCTGGAGCAGCGCCCGCCGCAGCGGGTGCACGTCTGGAAGGATCCGGCCACGGCCCAGCGCGCCGAGGCCGGGGTCACCGCGCACACCGGCACGAGCGGCGAGAGCTGAACAGTACGACACCGGCGGGGCCGGGACGCGACGTCCCGGCCCCGCACCGCCACCTCCGGACGCTCGACGTCCGGGTACGACGCGACAGCGACCGCCCAGCGGTCCGGAAACGAAGGCCCAACCCATGAGTGAGGCGAGTGTCGCCGTCCACGCCGACGCCGATCTGCTGGCGCAGGCCGTGGCGGCCCGACTGCTGGTGAAGGTGCTCGACGCCCAGGCCGACCGGGGCGAGGCCGCGGTGGTCCTCACCGGTGGTCGGGTCGCCGCCGCCGTCTACCGGGCGGTGGCGCAGCTGCCGGCCCGCGACGCGGTCGACTGGTCCCGGGTCGACGTGTGGTGGGGCGACGAGCGGTTCCTGCCGTCCGGTGACCCGGAGCGCAACGAGACCCAGGCCCGGGCCGCCCTGCTGGACTCGGTGCCGCTGGACCCGGCCCGGGTGCACGCCATGCCGGCCTCCGACGGCCCGGCCGGCAACGACCCCGAGGCGGCCGCCGCCGCGTACGCCGAGGAGCTGGCCCGCGCCGCCCGGCCGGGGCACGCCGCGCTGCCGCACTTCGACGTGCTGATGCTCGGTGTGGGCGAGGACGGGCACGTCGCCTCGGTCTTCCCGGAGCACCCGGTGCACCACGACACGCGGCCGGTCAGCGCGGTGCGGGGCAGCCCAAAGCCGCCGCCGGTGCGGACCACCCTCACCCTGGGGGCGATCAACACGGCCGAGGAGGTCTGGCTCGTGGCCGCCGGCGCCGACAAGGCACGCGCGGTGGGCATGGCTCTGGCCGGCGCCGGGCCGGTGCAGCTCCCGGCCGCCGGGGTGCACGGCGTGGACCGTACCCGCTGGTTGCTGGACCGCGCGGCCGCCGCGGACGTGCCGGCCCGCCTGCGCAGCCTGCGCTAGAGCGACTCACGCCGCAGCCTGCGCTGGAGCGACTCACCCCGGCAGCCTGCGCTGGAGCGCGACGAAAGGGCCCCTCGCGCGGCGGTTTCAAGGGGTCGTCGCAACACGATGGCTAGTCGGTGACGGCTAGGAGCTTAGCGAGGCGCTCGGCTGGGGTATCCCAGCCGAGCGTTTTGCGTGGTCGGCCGTTGAGTTCGGCGGCGACGGCGGCGAGGTGATCCGGTTGGTGGACGGCTAGGTCGGTGCCCTTAGGGAAGTACTGGCGCAGCAGGCCGTTGGTGTTCTCGTTGGAGCCGCGTTGCCAGGGTGAGTGTGGGTCGCAGAAGTAGACCGGCATGTCCGTGGTGATGCTGAATTGGTGGTGCATTGCCATCTCGATGCCTTGATCCCAGGTCAGGGACCGTTTCAGGTGCTGCGGCAGGGTGTTCATGGCAGCGATCAGGCCGTCGCGGACCCGGTCGGCGGTGCGGCCGGCGCCCAGGTGCACCAGTAGGACGTAGCGGGTGGAGCGTTCGACGAGGGTGCCGACCGCGGACTTGTTGTCCTTGCCGATGATCAGGTCGCCTTCCCAGTGTCCGGGCACGGCACGGTCGTCGGCCTCGGCGGGTCGTTGACTGATCATCACCATGGGATGGGTGAAGCGGGGCTGGCGTTGTCCAGGCTGGCGGCGGGGGCGGCGGACTGCTCTGCCGGTGCGTAGCGCGGCGGTCAGCTCGCGGCGCAGCTCACCGCGTCCTTGGACGTAGAGGGCCTGGTAGATCGTCTCGTGCGACACGTGCAGCTCGTTCCGCTCGGGAAAGTCACGGCGCAGCCGACGGCTGATCTGCTCCGGGCTGTGCCTGGATTCCAGCATGGCCTGGACGTGTTCCCGTAGCGCCGGGTGTGCCGCGATCTTGCCGATCTTCGGGCGAGGCCGCCTGCTGTCGGCGCGTTGCTGGGCCGCGTAGGGCCGGTAGTCACCGCTGTCCGGATGCCGATTGCGGCGGATCTCCCGGCTGATCGTGCCCGGCGAACACCGCAGCTCAGCCGCGATCACCGCCTGCGACGCACCCTCGCGCAGCCGGTCAGCGATCACGATCCGCTCGTCCTGCGACAGATACCGGTCCGACACGGCCGAAGGCCGGGCAGCGGGACGAACAACTCCCTGCTGCCCGGCCTTCGGCCGGCTCACGCGGCCGTAGCGCCAGCGGTGACCAGTCTTGCGATTGATCCCGACCAACCGACACGCTTCACTCGTACTCACACCCCGCGCCACAAGATCCAAATATGCCTGACGCTCCGCGCCAAGCTTCTTCGGTCCCTGCGGCCGGCGACTCTCGCGGATCTCGAACACTGCAACCCCTGATCAGGTCAGGCGTTGCAACGACCCCTAGAACCCAAGCGCCACGCGGGGGGCCCTTTTCGTCTATTCGCCGCGTCGGCGGCGCAGCGCGGCGAGGGCCTCGGCCAGCAACGCCTCCCCCTCCTCGGCGGTACGCCGCTCCTTCACGTACGCCAGGTGGCTCTTGTAGGGCTCGGCGCGGACCCGTCCGGGCGGGTTCTCGGCGTCCAGGCCGGCGGGGAGCCCGCAGCGGGGGCAGTCCCACAGCGGCGGCGCCGTGGCGTCGGCCGCGATCCGGATGTCGGTCTGGTGGTCGTTGCGGCACCAGTAGGTGACGGCCTGTCGGGGGGCCGGCTGGTGCCGCTCGTCCGGGCGCATGGGCGCGGACCCGACGCGGGCGCCACGGATGACATTGCCACTGGGCACGGCTGCTCGCTCCTGTCGTCGGAGGGGACCCGCCGCCGTCTCCGATGGGCGGCGGGCGACGCGGTGGTGCAGCGGAGAAAAGACTGCGCGCGGCCCGTCGAGTGACGGACCGCGCGCAGATTGTACGACTTGGCGGGCTCGCTCAGGTGCCGCTGTTCATCTGGAGACGGAGCCAGAGACCCAGCCCGACGATTGCCGCGAACCAGACGACACCCACCAGAACGGTGTAACGATCCAGGTTCTTCTCCGCCACGGAGGAGCCGGCGAGGCTGGAGCTGACACCGCCGCCGAACATGCTCGACAACCCGCCGCCCTTACCGCGGTGCAGCAGGATGAGCAGGGTGAGCAGAATGCTCGTGATGACCAGCAACACGATCAACGTGTATGCGAACCAGATCGGCATGGCTGGGGGCAGTCCTCTCGTAGCGATCCTCGCCCGGACAGGTCGGGCACTCCGGCACCGGCCGGTGGACGGGCGGTGTCCAGAATAGCGAGCGATCAGCGAGCGATGTGCTCGGGGAACCGGCAGATCTGCGCGAATTCCTCCGCGTCGAGGCTCGCGCCGCCCACCAGGCCGCCGTCCACGTCCGGCTGCGCCATGATCGAGGCGACGTTCGACGCCTTGACCGAGCCGCCGTAGAGGACCCGGACGGCGTCGGCGGTCTCGGAGTCGAAGCGCTCCGCCAACCGCTGGCGGACCGCGCCGCAGACCTCCTGGGCGTCCTCCGGCGTGGCCGTCTTGCCGGTGCCGATCGCCCAGACGGGCTCGTACGCGATGACCACCTGGCGTACCTGCTCGGGCGTGAGCCCGGCAAGGCCCCCGTCGAGCTGGTCGGAGCAGTGCGCCACGTGGGTGCCCTGCTCGCGCACGTCCAGCCCCTCCCCCACGCAGAGGATAGGGGTCAGGCCGTGCGCGAGCGCCGCCTTCACCTTCGCGTTGACGACCGAGTCGTCCTCGTGGTGGTAGGCCCGCCGCTCGGAGTGCCCGACCACCACGTACGTGCAGCCGAGCTTGGCCAGCATCGGCCCGGAGATGTCACCGGTGTACGCGCCGGAGGCGTGCGGGGACAGGTCCTGCCCGCCGTAGCCGATCAGCAGCTTGTCGCCGTCGACCGCCGTCTGCACGGTGCGCAGGTCGGTGAACGGCGGCAGCACCACCGTCTCGACCTCGGTGAGCTGCTTCTCGGTGAGGCTCGCGGCCAGCTTCTGCACCAGCAGGTTGGCCTCGAGGTGGTTGAGGTTCATCTTCCAGTTGCCGGCCATCAGCGGCCGGCGGGTCGTGCTCGCCATGCTCAGTTCTCCAGGGCCGCGATGCCGGGGAGGGTCTTGCCCTCCAGGTACTCCAGGGAGGCGCCGCCACCGGTGGAGATGTGACCGAAGCTCGACTCGTCGAGCCCCAGGGCACGGACCGCCGCCGCCGAGTCACCGCCGCCGACGACGCTGAACGCGTCGGCCTTGGTGATCGCCTCGGCGATACCCCGGGTGCCGGCCGCGAAGGCGGCCATCTCGAACACGCCCATCGGCCCGTTCCAGAAGATCGTCTTCGCCTGGGACAGGGCGGCGGCGAAGCCGGCGACCGTCTCCGGGCCGATGTCCAGGCCGAGCCGGTGGCTCGGGATGCCGTCGACGCGGACCGTGTCGTGCGCGGCGTCCGGCGCGAACGCGTCCGCGACCACCACGTCGACCGGGAGGAGGATCTTGCCGTCGGCCCGCTCCAGCAGGTTGCGGCAGGTCTCGACCATGTCCTTCTCCAGCAGCGACGTGCCCACCTCCAGGCCCTGGGCCTTGAGGAAGGTGAAACACATACCGCCACCGATGAGCAGCCGGTCGACCGTCGGCAGCAGCGCCTCGATCACGGCCAGCTTGTCGGAGACCTTGGACCCGCCGAGCACCACCACGTACGGCCGCTCGGGCTCGCTGGTCAGCTTGGAGAGCACCTCGACCTCGCGCAGCACCAGCCGGCCCGCGACGTGCGGCAGCCGCGCCGGCACGTCGTACACGCTGGCGTGCTTGCGGTGCACGGCGCCGAACGCGTCGTCGACGTACGCGTCGCCGAACGCGGCGAGCTGGTCGGCGAACGCGCCCCGCTCGGCCTCGTCCTTGCTGGTCTCACCGGCGTTGAAGCGCAGGTTCTCCAGCAGGGCGACCTGGCCGTCGGCCAGGTCGGCGACAGTCGAGCGGGCGGAGTCGCCAACCGTGTCGGTGGCGAAGTGCACCGGCGCGCCCAGCAGCTCACCGAGCCGGTCGGCGACCGGGCTCAGGCTGAACTGCGGGTCGGGCGCGCCCTTCGGGCGGCCCAGGTGCGAGCAGACCACCACCTTCGCGCCGGCTTCGACCAGCGCGCCCAGGGTCGGCAGCACCGCGCGGATGCGCCCATCGTCGGTGATCGCGCCGGACTGCTTGTCGAGCGGGACGTTCAGGTCGGCGCGCACCAGCACGCGCCGACCCGACACCCCCTCGGCGAGCAGGTCGTCGAGGGTCCGGAGGGCACTCACAGAGCTAGCCTTCCGTTCGCGACTGCGGGGCTCGCAAGCTCACTCCTCGCGCTCACAGCGAGGTACCGACCAGCTTGACGAGGTCGACGAGGCGGTTCGAGTAGCCCCACTCGTTGTCGTACCAGCCGACGACCTTGACCTGGTTGCCGATGACCTTGGTCAGCGGCGCGTCGAAGATGCACGACGCCGGGTCGGTGACGATGTCGGAGGAGACGATCGGGTCCTCGTTGTAGACCAGGATGCCCTTGAGCGGGCCCTCCGCGGCGGCCTTCAGCGCGGCGTTGACCTCGTCCACGGTGGTCTCCCGGCCGACCTCGACGGTCAGGTCGGTGGCCGAGCCGGTCGGGATCGGCACCCGCAGCGCGTACCCGTCGAGCTTGCCCTTCAGCTCCGGCAGCACCAGGCCGATGGCCTTCGCGGCGCCGGTGGAGGTCGGGACGATGTTCAGCGCGGCGGCGCGCGCCCGACGCAGGTCCTTGTGCGGCGCGTCCTGCAGGTTCTGGTCCTGGGTGTACGCGTGGATCGTCGTCATCAGACCCTTGGTGATGCCGAACGTGTCCTGCAGGACCTTCGCCATCGGGGCGAGGCAGTTCGTCGTACACGAGGCGTTGGAGATGATGGTGTGCTTCGCCGGGTCGTAGGTGTCGTGGTTGACACCCATGACCACGGTGACGTCCTCGTTCTTCGCCGGAGCGGAGATGATGACCTTCTTGGCGCCGCCGTCGATGTGCGCCTTGGCCTTGGTGCCGTCGGTGAAGAAGCCCGTCGACTCGATGACGACGTCCGCGCCGACCTCGCCCCACGCCAGCGCCGCCGGGTCCTTCTCGGCGAACGCCTTGATGGTCTTGCCACCGACAGTGATCTCGTCGGCGGTGGCCTTCACCTCGTACGGCAGGCGACCCAGGATGCTGTCGTACTTGAGCAGGTGAGCGAGCGTGCCGTTGTCGGTCAGGTCGTTGACCGCCACGACCTCGATGTCGGCGTCGGACGCCAGCACTGCCCGGAAGAAGTTACGGCCGATTCGGCCAAAGCCGTTGATGCCAACCCGGATGGTCACAGGTCCCATCTCCTCGCGTTCTGGTCCGCCGGCTTGACTCAACGGGCCGGCGGGAATGGTGTGCGCCGACCGTTGGAGCCGGCCGTCGACGGTTCATCTCGGCCACCCCGCCGCGCGGTCTGAGGACCTGACCGCCCGAGGCGGTGGGCACGACGAGAAGTGCCGATGTCGGCCCCCTTGCCGTACTCAGCGACCCTATCCGAGCGTGCGGGAGCACGCCGCGCCGGGGCGTGCTCCCGGCGCACCGTACGGGCCCACCGTCCTATCAGACCACGAGCATGTCGGGCGTGACGGCTGCTTCCGTATCCGGGATGCCGAGGTCCCGGGCCCGCTTGTCGGCCAGCGCCAGCAGGCGGCGGATCCGCCCGGCGATGGCGTCCTTGGTCAGCGGCGGGTCGGCCAGCGCCCCCAGCTCCTCCAGCGACGCCTGCCGGTGCTCCAGACGCAGCCTTCCCGCGTCGGTGAGGTGGTTGGGCGCCTCGTCGGCCAGGATCTCCAGTGCCCGGGTGACCCGGGCGGCGGCGGCCACCGCGGCGCGCGCGGAGCGGCGCAGGTTCGCGTCGTCGAAGTTGGCCAGCCGGTTGGCGGTGGCCCGCACCTCCCGGCGTACCCGACGTTCCTCCCAGGCCAGCACGCTGGAGTGCGCGCCGATGCGGGTGAGCAGCGCGGCGATCGCGTCGCCGTCCTTGACGACCACCCGGTCCACCCCGCGTACCTCACGGTTCTTGGCCGTGATGCCGATCCGGCGGGCCGCGCCGACCAGCGCGAGCGCCGACTCCGGCCCGGGGCAGGTGATCTCCAACGCGCTGGAGCGGCCGGGCTCGGTGAGCGAGCCGTGCGCCATGAACGCGCCCCGCCACGCCGAGACCGCGCAGCAGACGTTCGCCGCCACCACGTGCGGGGGCAGCCCGCGCACCGGTCGGCCGCGCACGTCCAGCAGGCCGGTCTGCCGCGCGAGAGCCTCGCCGTCCTTGACCACCCGGACGATGAAGTGGCTGCCCTTGCGCAGCCCGCCGGAGGCGAGCACGTGGATCTCGCTCGGGTAGCCGTAGACCTCGGCGATCTCCCGGCGCAGCCGACGCGCCACCGCGCCGGTGTCCAGTTCCGCCTCCACCACCACCCGGCCGGAGACGATGTGCAGCCCTCCGGCGAAGCGCAGCAGCGCGGCCATCTCCGCCCGCCGACAGCAGGGCTTGGGCACGTCGACCCGACTCAGCTCGTCCTTGACCGCAGCCGTCATCGCCATTGTGCGTCCCCTCACGGACCTGTTCCGGCGTGTCGCCGGTGATTACGTACGTGTCTAACGATCGGCGCCCAGGACAGGCACCAGCGCGGCGCCCAGGGCAGCCGGATCATGGCGGGGAGTGCCGTCGGTGACGGCGACGGGGGCGAGGACCAAGCGGGCACCC
Organism: Micromonospora sp. DT44; assembly: GCF_049841635.1. Lineage (NCBI taxonomy): Bacteria > Bacillati > Actinomycetota > Actinomycetes > Micromonosporales > Micromonosporaceae > Micromonospora > Micromonospora sp. DT44. Next base: position 18,423 of record NZ_JBNCKS010000077.1, read on the forward strand.
AGCGATTCTGCCGCACGTTCGACCGGTTCCGGGTCACCCACCGCCTTGGCGTCCGCCAGCACGAGATCAACCTTCAGCTCGGGCAGGTACCAGTGCAGCGCCGCCAGATGATCGGCGACCGAGAGGCCGAGGGTCTCCTTCTCCGCGGCCAGGTTCAGCGTGACCAGGCGTCGGGCCGAGCTGGACACGATCGCGTCGGCCAACTGCGGCACCAGCAGGTGCGGCAGCACGCTCGTGTACCAGCTGCCCGGCCCGAAGATCAACCAGTCCGCCGCGCCGATAGCGGCCAGGGCCTCGGCGCAGGCCGCCGGGGCGGCCGGCGTGAGGCGCAGCGACTCGACCCGTCCGGTCGTGACCGCCACCTGGTGCTGACCGCGCACGGTCCGCACCTCGTCCGGGGCGTCCGGGTAGACCCCCCGCACCTGCGCCTCGATGTCGACCGGCTGGCGCGACATCGGCAGCACCCGCCCGACCGCGCCGAGCATCGCCCCGGCGTGCTCCAGCGCCGCCACCGGGTCGCCGAGCAGCTCCATGAGGCCGCTGAGCACCAGGTTGCCCACCGCGTGCCCGGCCAGGCCGTCCGCGCGGGCCGCGTCACCCGCCGCCGGGACCGCGTCTGTCGGCTTTCCGGCAACCGGGTCCGCGCCCACGCCGGGCGCGTCGCGCGCCGCCGGGGCCGCGTCGGTCCCGGCATGCCGGGGTACGCGGACAGCCTGCGCCACCGCGAAGCGGTGCTGGAAGAGCCCGGCGCTGCGTCGGGTGGCCGGATGGTCGCCGGCCAGCGCGACCAGGGCCTGACGCAGGTCACCCGGGGGCAGGCCACCCCGTTCGGCGCGCAGCCGGCCACTGGAACCGCCGTCGTCGCCGACCGTCACCACGGCGGTGATGTCCAGGTCGAGTTCGGGGGCGCAGTGCCGCAGCGCGCGCAGCGACGCCGACAGGCCGTGCCCGCCGCCGAACGCCACCACCCGGCGCGTCGTCATTCCCGCCCCAGGTCGCGGTGCTGGGCGTTCGCCGCCAGACCCGCCTGACGCAGCCGGCCGGCCAGCTCCTCGGCGATGGCCACGCTGCGGTGCTTGCCGCCGGTGCAACCCACGGCCACGGTCAGGTACCGCTTGCCCTCCCGCTCGAACCCCGTGGTGGTGGCGTTGACCAGGTCGGCGTACGAGGCGACGAAGGCGTCCGCGCCCTCCTGCCCCAGCACGTACGCGCTGACCGCCTCCTCCCGCCCGGTGTGCTCGCGCAGCTCCGGCACCCAGTACGGGTTGGGCAGGAACCGGGCGTCCAGCACGAAGTCGGCGTCCGGCGGCAGGCCGTACTTGAAGCCGAACGAGAGAACGGTCACCCGCAGCCGGCGGGCGTCCTCGCCGCCGAACAGCTCCTCGATACGCCGGCGGAGCTGGTTGACGTTCAGGTGGCTGGTGTCGATGATCACGTCGGCCTGGTCGCGGGCCTCCTCCAGCAGCCCGCGCTCGACGGCGATACCGTCGGCGAGCCGCCCGTCACCCTGCAACGGGTGCGAACGCCGAACACTCTCGAACCGACGGATCAGCACCTCGTCGTCGGCGTCGACGAACACCACCCGGGGCGAGAAGCCGCGCTCCTTCAGCTCCCGGATCGCCCCGGCCAGGTCGGTCGAGAAGGCGCGCGAGCGCACGTCCAGGACCATCGCCGTACGCCGGGCGGCCCCACCGGCCTTGAACGCCAGCTCGGCCATGTCGAGCATGAGCGCCTGCGGCAGGTTGTCCACGACGTAGTAGCCGACGTTCTCCAATGCTCGGGCGACGGTGCTGCGACCGCCACCGGACACCCCGGTGACCACCACCAGGGTGGTCTCCGACTCGGCCGTCGGCTGCCCGTCACCGACAGTGTGCGCCTCGCTCACCCGTACCCCCAAGACGTGGCGCCGCGGCCGCCGTCGGCCGCGATTGGTCAATCAGCGACTCTATCCCGCCGCTCGGGGTGGGCACGGGCACGCCCGCCGCCGCGCGCCGAGGGGGGTCGAAGGCATGGTGGCGCCGCATGCGGCGACGGAACGTTCAGGCGGGCGGGTCGCGCCGCAGGCCGGTCACGAACGACGACCAGGCATCCCGACCGAAGAGGAGCGCCGGCCCGTCCGGATCCTTGGAATCCCGCACCGCCAGCCCACCGGAGAGTACGGCCACCTCGACGCAGTTCGAATCGTTCGCGCCGCTACGGCTGCTCTTGTGCCAGGAAACCCGTGCCAGCTTCGCGGGGGTCATCGGCAGCGCTCCAAGGTGTCGGACTCAGTCCGGGACCTCGGCAGCGATCCGCGTAAGAAGGTCCGCAGACCGGTCAGGGTCGAGTGCCTTGGCCCGGAGGTGGTCGAACATGAGTCTATATCGGGCCACCTGCCGGTCCTCCTCCAGCAACAGCGTGCTGGAGTCGTTGCTGAGATACACGACGGCCGGGTCGAGCATCGGGTCGGCGTAGCCCAGCAGGGTGAAGGCTCCGGCCATCGCTGCGTGCGCCCCGGCCGAGAACGGCAGGACCTGGATCTCGACCGAGGGCATCGCGCACGCTTCGATCAGGCGAGTGAGCTGCGCACGCATCACCTTGGGGCCGCCCACCACCCGTCGAACCGCCGCCTCATCCAACACCGCCCACAATGACGGCGGCAGGTCACGCGACAGTAGGGCCTTGCGGGCGAGCCTCGCCGCCACAACTCGGTCGGTCTCGTCCTGGTCGGCGGTGCTGCGGCCCGCTCTGACGATGGCGCGGACGTACTCCTCCGTCTGCAACAGGCCGGGCACGTACAGACACTCGAACGCGCTGATGGAGGTCGCCTCCGCCTCGAAGCCGACGTAGTCGTCCGGCAGCACGTCGCCGTACGCGCTCCACCATCCCTTCTGGCGCGACTGCCGGAGCAACGCGGTCAGCGACTCCCGCTCGCCCTCGGAGGCGTCGTAGAGGTCGAGCAGCGGGGGCATGTCCTTGGGCATCACCCGCGAGTGTCCGAGTTCGAAGCGGATGACCTTGGTGCGGTGCCAGCCCAGGATCTTGGCGACCTCCTCGGCGGTGTGGCCGGTGCGGTCCCGCAGGCGGCGCAACTCGCGTCGTAGCCGGCGGGCCCTGATCGTCGGACTGGGCACCTGCGCCATCGCCACCATCACCTCCGCTGGGCTGGATCGATTCTTGTCCAAGCGCCACCACAAAACAAGCATCGACTCACAGAAATCACGACGTTGCATTTTTGGTTCGGCTGGTTCAGTCTCTTGGTGGGCGCCCGCTACGGAGAGGCAGGGAATCGTGACGGACAATCGATCGTCTCGCTGGGAGCGGGAGCCACGGCAACCCCGCGACGTCCAGGACGACCTGGCCGCTCTACTCGACCGGGCCGATGTGTCCGAGCGGGTCAGGGCCGCCATCGCGTTCGCGTTGGCGAAGCCGGAGGCCCTGTCGTCGTACCTCATCTCGCTGCGTCCGGCGGAGCGCGAGCGACCGGCGGGCCGACGCTGGACGCTGCACCTGTCCTACCTGGCGACCGACCTGATGGAGGCCCGCGACCAGGCCGTCGTCTACACGGAGGGGCTGACGACCCTGCGCCCCGAGGTGGCCGCCGGGGCCGCGCTGCTGTCCCGGGCCGACGCCTGGCACCACGTCGAGCCGGTGTTCTGCGGCCGGAGCGGCCCCGACAACGAAGTGTGCATGGACGTCACCGGACACCCCGGCTTCCACAGCGCGGCCGGCATTGGCGGTCTCTGCTGGGGCGACGGAGACGGCACGGCAGGGCGGTGACAGTCGCGGTGGGCGCGCCGGGCCGGCGTGCGGGCGGTGCTGTCGGTGACAACTCGTAGACTCCCCGGATGGCTTCCCCGACCGATCTGCGTACCGACGACGCGCTGGCGGCGCTGCGCCGGGTGTTCGGCTACGACGCCTTCCGCGGCTTTCAGCAGCAGGTCATCGACCATGTCGTCACCGGCGGCGACGCGCTGGTGCTGATGCCCACCGGTGGCGGCAAATCGCTGTGCTACCAGATCCCGGCCCTGGTCCGCGACGGCGTCGCGGTCGTCGTGTCGCCGCTGATCGCGCTCATGCAGGACCAGGTGGACGCGCTCACCGCGGTCGGCGTACGCGCCGGCTTCCTCAACTCGACGCAGACCCTCGACGCCCGCCGCCGGGTCGAGGCGGCCTTCGTGGCCGGCGAGCTGGACCTGCTCTACCTGGCGCCGGAGGCGCTCGGCGTCCGGTCCACCCTCGCCCTGCTGGACCGGGGGCGCATCTCCCTGTTCGCGATCGACGAGGCGCACTGCGTGTCGCAGTGGGGGCACGACTTCCGGCCCGACTACCTGGCCCTGTCGATGCTGCACGAGCGGTGGCCGCAGGTCCCCCGCATCGCGTTGACCGCCACCGCGACGAGCGCCACCCGCCGCGAGATCGCCAGCCGGCTGGGCCTCGACGACGCTCGGCACTTCGTGGCCAGCTTCGACCGGCCCAACATCCAGTACCGGATCGTGCCCAAGCGAGAGCCCCGCAAGCAACTGCTGGCCCTGCTGCGCGACGAGCACCCCGGCGACGCGGGCATCGTCTACTGCCTGTCCCGCGCCTCGGTCGACAAGACCGCCGAGTTTCTGACCGCCAACGGCATCGCCGCGCTGCCCTACCACGCCGGCCTCGACGCGGCGACCCGCGCCGCCAACCAGCACCGCTTCCTGCGTGAGGACGGGCTGGTCATGGTGGCCACCATCGCCTTCGGTATGGGCATCGACAAGCCCGATGTGCGCTTCGTGGCCCACCTCGACCTGCCCAAGTCGGTCGAGGGCTACTACCAGGAGACCGGCCGCGCCGGTCGCGACGGGCTGCCGTCCACCGCCTGGCTGGCGTACGGCCTGCAGGACGTGGTGCAGCAGCGCAAGATGATCGAGACGTCCGACGGCGACCTGGCCCATCGCCGCAACCTCGCCGCGCACCTGGACGCGATGCTCGCGCTCTGCGAGACGGTCCGGTGCCGCCGGGTGCAGCTACTCGAATACTTCGGCGAGAGCGAAACCTCGGCCTGCGGCAACTGCGACACCTGCCTCAACCCACCGGAGTCCTGGGACGGCACGGTCGCCGCCCAGAAGCTGCTGTCCACCGTGTTCCGCCTCGACCGCGAACGCAACCAGCGGTTCGGTGCCGGGCACTGCGTCGACATCCTGCTCGGCAAGCAGACCGACAAGATCAGCCAGTACGGCCACGACTCGCTGACCGTCTTCGGTATCGGCACGGAGTTGAGCGAGGCCGAGTGGCGGGGCGTGGTCCGGCAACTCCTCGCCGAAGGGCTGCTCGCCGTCGAGGGCGACTACGGCACCCTCGCGCTGACCGAGGCGAGCGCCGACGTGCTGGGCCGTCGCCGTACCGTCACCATGCGCCGCGAACCGGAGAAGCCGGCGTCGAGCCGCTCGTCGAAGCGGCGCGGTTCGTCCACCGTCGTGGTCGAGCTGACCCCGGCCGCCGCGTCCGTCTTCGAACGGCTGCGCGGCTGGCGAGCGGCCACCGCCAAGGAGCAGGGCGTTCCGGCGTACGTCATCTTCCACGACGCGACGCTGCGCCAGATCGCGAGCGACGAGCCCACCTCGCTGGCCGAACTGTCCCGCGTCAACGGCGTCGGCGAGAACAAACTCGCCAAGTACGGCGAGCAGATCCTGGCCGTCCTCGCCGAATGACCCCGGGCATGCCGAAAGGGCCGGACCCCCGTGGTGGGGTCCGGCCCTTGTCGTTGGTGGTCAGCTGGTGGCGTAGCCGCGGGTGGCGA
>NZ_JBNCKS010000078.1:0-24117 GCF_049841635.1 Micromonospora sp. DT44
CTACATCGCCCGACAGCTCTACCGCACCATCACCACCCACCACCGCACCTCTTGACAACCCCACTCACAGATCGGCGGGGGTGGGAGGCGGGGGTCAGAAGCGGGCGGGTTCGCGGTAGGTGCCCCACTCGGCTCTCAGGGCGTCACAGATCTCGCCCAGCGTGGCCTCGGCGCGGACGGCGTCGAGCATGGCGGGGACCATGTTGCCGTCGGTGCGGCTCACCTCGACCATCCGGGTCACCGCAGCGCGCACTGCCGCCTCGTCCCGCGCGCTCTTGCGCTCGGCGAGCACCCGGCGCTGCTCCAGCTCCACCTCGTGCGAGATGCGCAGGATCTCCAGTTCCTTGGCGACCGTGCCGGTGTGGCGGTTGACGCCGACAATCTTCTTGTCGCCCTTCTCCAGGGCCTGCTGGTAGACGAACGCAGACTCGGCGATGTGCCCGGTGAACCAGCCGTCCTCGATGCCGCGCAGGATGCCCGAGGTCATCGGACCGATCTGGTGCGGCCCCTCCCCGCCGAGCTGGCGGATGCGGGCGAAGATCTCCTCGGCCTCGGCCTCGATCTTGTCGGTCAGCGCCTCGACGTACCAGGAGCCGCCGAGCGGGTCGGCCACGTTGACCACGCCGGTCTCCTCCATCAGCACCTGCTGCGTCCGCAGGGCGATCTCGGCGGACTCGTCGGTGGGCAGGGCCAGCGTCTCGTCGAGGGCGTTGGTGTGCAGCGAGTTCGTGCCGCCGAGCACTGCGGCGAGCGCCTCGACGGCGGTCCGTACGACGTTGTTGACCGGCTGCTGCGCGGTCAACGACACGCCGGCGGTCTGCGTGTGAAAGCGCAGCCAGAGCGCCTTCTCGCTGGTCGCGCCGTAGACGTCGCGCAGCCAGCGGGCCCAGATCCGGCGGGCGGCGCGGAACTTGGCGATCTCCTCGAAGAAGTCGAGGTGCGAGTCGAAAAAGAAGCTCAGTCCGGGCGCGAACACGTTCACGTCGAGCCCGCGCGAGAGACCCAGCTCGACGTAGCCGAAGCCGTCGGCGAGGGTGTACGCCAACTCCTGCGCGGCGGTCGAGCCGGCCTCACGGATGTGGTAGCCGGAGACCGACAGCGGCTTGTAGCGCGGGATCCCGGCCGCGCAGTACTCCATCAGGTCGCCGATCAGGCGCAGGTGCGGCTCGGGGTCGAAGAGCCACTCCTTCTGCGCGATGTACTCCTTGAAGATGTCGGTCTGCAACGTGCCGTCCAGCGTGGACAGGTCGGCGCCCTGCCGCTCGGCGGCGACCAGGTACATGCAGAACACCGGCACGGCCGGGCCGGAGATCGTCATCGAGGTGGTGACGCCGGCCAGGTCGATGCCGTCGAAGAGCGCCTCCATGTCGGTGGCGGTGTCGATGGCGACACCGCAGTGCCCGACCTCGCCGAGCGACTGCGGGTCGTCCGAGTCGCGGCCCATCAGGGTCGGCATGTCGAACGCGACCGAGAGGCCGCCGCCGCCGGCGCCGAGAATCATCTTGTAGCGCTCGTTGGTCTGCTGGGCGTTGCCGAAGCCGGCGAACTGCCGGATCGTCCAGGTCCGACCGCGATAGCCGGTGGGATACAGACCCCGGGTGTACGGGTACTCGCCCGGCCAGCCGATGCGCTCGAAGCCCGGGTACGCGCTGCCCTCCGGCGGCCCGTAGACCGGCTCCACCGGCATCCCGGAGAGCGTGGTGAAGTCGGCGTCCCGCTTGCGCGCGGAGTCGTACCGGGCCTGCCAGCGTGCCCGTCCGGCGTCGATCTCGTCGGCGTCCATGCGCGGGGCTCCTCCTCGGTTCCTCGACCAGCACACCGAGTGTAGAGCCCTTGCCTGAACGATCGCTAAGTCACGCCGTACCGGCGGGTAACCAGGCAGTCCACGGTCAGACGGCGGCGCCCGGCTGGTTCAGCTCGATGTCGTCCACCGTGACGTTGACCTGCGTGACCGACAGGCCGTACTTCTCCACCGCCTCGATGACCGCGGCCCGCACCGCCTCGGTCACGTCGGCCACGACGGAACCGGCGTCGATCACCAGGACCACGTTGACGACGGCCGAGGTGCCCTTCACGTCGGCCGAGACGCCCCGGCGGGCGTCGCCCACCTCGTCCAGGCCGACCTTGTCGAGCACGCTGTTGAAGAACCGGGCCACGTCACCGCCGAGGTCGGCGACACCGGGAACCGCGCGAGCGGCCGCACCGGCGATCTTCTCCACCACCTCGTCGGACACCGACGTCACACCCCGGGCCGCGCCCGTCGTCGGCTGCGTCGTGCCGGCGTTCTCCACCGCGTCCGTCATGCTCACGTCTCCCCTGGTCCCGGTGCACTGTGGACCGACCTGATCGTCGGCCCGCCGCGTGGCAGCTCGCTGCCGGCCGCGAGCCTACTAAAACCGGAGGGCGCTTCGCGTCCAGGCGCGCGGGTCGCGCGGCCGTTGGGGCCGGGTCAGTTCGCCAGTTGGGCGAGCAGCTCGTCCGCAGCCGCGTACGGGTCGATCGCGCCCTCGGCGACCTTGGTGGCGAGCGTGCTCAACTCCGTACCGTCGCGCAGGGAGCCGATCCGGGCGCGGAGGGCGCCGAGCGCGATGGCCTCGATCTCGGCGGCGGCCCGCGCCTCCTGCCGGCGACGCAGCTCGCCGTGCTCGACCAGCCAACCGCGGTGCTTGTCGAGGGCGGCGGCGATGTCGTCGATGCCCTCGCCCCGGGCCGCGACCGAGCGGACCACCTGCGGCCGCCACTGCCCCGGCCCGCGCTCACCGAGCGCGATCATACCCTGGATGTCGCGGACCGTGGCGTCGACGCCGTCCCGGTCGGCCTTGTTGACCACGAACACGTCGGCGATCTCCAGGATGCCGGCCTTGACGGCCTGGATCGCGTCGCCCATGCCCGGGGCGAGCAGCACCAGCGTGGTGTCGGCCAGCGAGGCCACCTCCACCTCGGCCTGCCCGACGCCGACGGTCTCCACCAGCACCACGTCGCAGCCGGCGCCCTCGAGCACCCGGACCGCCTGTGGCGTCGCCGCCGCCAGCCCGCCGAGATGGCCCCGACTGGACATCGACCGGATGTAGACGCCCGGGTCGGTGGCGTGGTCCTGCATCCGCACCCGGTCGCCGAGGATCGCCCCGCCGGTGAACGGGCTGGACGGGTCGACCGCCAACACGCCGACCCGATGGCCTCGCGCCCGAAGCGCGCGGACCAGCTCGTTGGTGGTGGTCGACTTGCCCACCCCGGGCGAGCCGGTCAGCCCGACCACCTGGGCCTGACCGGCGTACGGCGCCAGCGCGGCGGCGATCGCCGGCAGCAGCGCGTCGCCGTTCTCCACGAGGGTGATCAGGCGGGCCACCGCCCGGGGGTCACCGGTGCGGGCCCGCTCGACCAGCAGCGGTACGTCCCGGCTACGGCGCACCGACGTGGCACCCGCCGCCGGAGCGTGCCCGGTCGCCTCGCTCACTGTGCCGGAACGTGGATGATCAGCGCGTCACCCTGGCCACCACCGCCACACAGCGCCGCCGCGCCGGTGCCGCCGCCGCGACGCTTCAGCTCCAGGGCGAGAGTGAGTACGAGACGCGCGCCGGACATGCCGATCGGGTGCCCCAGGGCGATCGCGCCGCCGTTGACGTTGACCTTGTCCGGGCTGATGCCGAGGTCTCGCGTGGACTGGATGCCGACCTGCGCGAAGGCCTCGTTGATCTCGATGAGGTCCAGGTCCTCGATGCTCAGGCCGCCCTTCTTGAGGGCGTGGTTGATCGCGTTGGACGGCTGCGAGTGCAGGGAGTTGTCCGGGCCGGCCACGTTGCCGTGCGCGCCGACCTCCGCCAGCCAGGTCAGGCCCAGCTCCGTGGCCTTGGCCTTGCTCATCACGACCACCGCGGCGGCGCCGTCGGAGATCGGCGAGGAACTGCCGGCGGTGATGGTGCCGTCCTTGGCGAAGGCGGGCCGAAGCTTGGCCAGCGACTCGGCGGTGGTGTCCGGCCGGATGCCCTCGTCGTCGCTGATCACCAACGGGTCACCCTTGCGCTGCGGGATCAGCACCGGGGTGATCTCCTCGGCGAAGTGGCCGTTCTTCTGCGCGGCGGCGGCCCGCTGGTGGCTGGTTGCGGCGAACGCGTCCTGCTCCTCGCGCGTGATGCCGTGCCGCGCGCCGAGCCGCTCGGTCGACTCGCCCATCGAACAGCAGTCCCAGGCGTCGCTGAGCCCGTCGTGCGCCATGTGGTCCTTGACCACCACGTCGCCGTACTTGTAGCCGGTGCGCTGACCCATCAGCAGGTGCGGGGCGTTGGTCATCGACTCCATCCCGCCGGCCACCACGATGTCGAACTCGCCGGCCCGGATGAGCTGGTCGGCGAGGGCGATCGCGTCCAGGCCGGACAGGCAGACCTTGTTGATGGTCAACGCCGGCACGGACATCGGTACGCCGGCCTCGACCGCCGCCTGCCGGGCCGGGATCTGACCGGCGCCGGCCTGGAGCACCTGGCCCATGATGACGTACTGGACCTGGTCGGGGCTGACACCCGCCCGCTCCAGGGCAGCCTTGATGGCGATCCCGCCGAGCTTGGTGGCCGGGAGATCCTTGAGGTTGCCCAGCAGCCGGCCCATAGGGGTCCGCGCGCCGCTGACGATCACCGAAGCCATGCCTGCCTCCGAGGGGGGTGCCGAGCTGTACGCCTGAACGATGGTTCGGCCAGACTAGCGCCATGACAGAGAACTCCCCCGTCGAGCCCGGTGCGGACTACGTCACAGACATCGGACTTCGCAAGATCGACCACGTCGGCATCGCCGTCGCCGACCTGGACGCCGCGATCGACTTCTACCAGCGGACCTTCGGGATGCGCTGCGTACACGTCGAGACCAACGCCGAACAGGGCGTACGGGAAGCGATGCTGGCCGTCGGGCCGACCACCGAGGGCGGCTGCGTGCAGTTGCTCGCCCCGCTCAGCCCGGAGTCGACGATCGCGAAGTTCCTGGATCGCAACGGGCCGGGCGTGCAGCAGGTCGCCTACACCGTGGCGGACATCGACGTGGCCTGCGCGGCGCTGCGCGAGCGGGGGATGCGGCTGCTCTACGACGAGCCGCGACGCGGCACCGCGGACAGCCGGATCAACTTCGTCCACCCGAAGGACGCGGGCGGCGTCCTGGTCGAGCTGGTCCAACCCGCCGCGACGCACTGACGGCGGCCCCTGTCGCCCACTCCTGTTGATCAAGAGGTTCGCGTCATCTCCGGGCCCCGAGATGACGCGAACCTCTTGATCACCGGGGGCGCCGCGAGGGTTTGTGCGCGGTTCTCGCGCTGGTCGGGCACCTTCACGCATCGGCGGATGCAGTTTTTCACAGAGGACTTCCGGCTTTAGCTACCGTTCAGTAACGTCCCGGCCCACAGGAGCGCGGCCGGTGTCGGATGTGTCGAATGCCGACATGGCGGTCGCGTCCCACCGGCGCCGACGATGGCAGCACCCGGGCCCGCGCGGGTGTGGGACGAACCGGAGGTCACCGTGCAGGACATCCTCGAAGCGATCATGGCGGCGGAGGAATCGAACGACCCGGACCGGGAACTGGCCGGCGTCGCCGGACTTCCCGTGCCGGAGAGTTACCGGGGCGTGGTCGTCCGCGCCGAGGAGTCCCGGATGTTCGACGGCATGTCCACCCGGGACAAGGACCCCCGCAAGGCGCTGCACGTGCAGGAGGTGCCGACGCCGGAACTCGGACCGGGCGAGGCGCTGATCGCCGTGATGGCCAGCGCGATCAACTACAACACGGTGTGGACCAGCATCTTCGAACCCGTATCCACCTTCCGCTTCCTTGAGCGCTACGGCCGGGTCTCCGAGCTGACCCGTCGGCACGACCTGCCGTACCACGTGGTCGGTTCGGACGCGGCCGGCGTGGTGCTGCGTACCGGTCCCGGGGTGACCCGGTGGGTGGCCGGTGACGAGGTCGTCGCGCACTGCCTCTCGGTCGAGCTGGAGGACGCCGCCGGGCACGACGACACGATGCTCGACCCGCAGCAGCGGATCTGGGGCTTCGAGACGAACTTCGGCGGGCTGGCCGAGCTCGCCGTGGTCAAGGCCAACCAGCTCATGCCCAAGCCGCGCCACCTCACCTGGGAGGAGGCCGCCAGCCCGGGGCTGGTCAACTCGACCGCGTACCGGCAGTTGGTCTCCCACCACGGCGCCAACATGAAGCAGGGCGACGTCGTGCTGATCTGGGGCGCGTCCGGTGGCCTCGGCGGGTACGCCACCCAGATGGCCCTCAACGGCGGCGCGATCCCAGTCTGCGTCGTCTCCTCGCCCGAGAAGGCCGAGCTGTGCCGCAGCATGGGCGCGGAGCTGGTCATCGACCGGGCCGCCGAGGGCTTCCGGTTCTGGAAGGACGACCAGGCCCAGGACCCGGACGAGTGGCGGCGGTTCGGTGAGCGGATCCGCGAACTCACCGGCGGAGAGGACCCGGACATCGTCTTCGAGCACCCCGGTCGGGAGACGTTCGGCGCGAGCGTCTACGTGGCCCGGCGCGGAGGCACCATCGTCACCTGCGCGTCCACGAGCGGCTTCCAGCACCAGTACGACAACCGCTACCTGTGGATGCATCTCAAGCGGATCGTGGGCAGCCACTTCGCCAACTATCACGAGGCGTGGCAGGCCAACCGGCTGGTCGCGCTCGGCAAGGTGCACCCGACGGTGTCCCGCACCTACTCCCTCGAACAGGCCGGTCAGGCGGCGTACGAGGTGCACCGCAACGCGCACCAGGGAAAGGTCGGTGTGCGCTGCCTCGCGCCGTCGGACGGACTGGGTGTCCGGGACGGGGAGCTGCGGGCCCGGCACGAGGAGGCGATCAACCGGTTCCGGGGACACTGAGCGAGACACCGGCCGGACGGATGAGCACCCGATGGCCAATACGGTGATCGGCCATTGTTCTTCCACCCCCATTAGCCCGAACCCATCCGGATCGAACAAAGGGCCACGGGAGACCCCCGTGGCCCTTTTTCGCGTCACGCTGCGTGGTGCCCGTCCGGCCCGGGACCTGGCAAGATCGCCGATTGGTCCGACCCCGGAGGCCAGGGCAGTTGACCATGTAAGGAGGAGACGAAAGCTTCGTACCGCTCTTGCGAAGCACCCTGGGGCGTCTGCCAGTATGTCCCAATGCCCCAGCAGCAGTCCTCCCCTCTCGCGTTCTTCGATAACGCGAACTCGCAGCCAGATTTCACCGTTGGCCTGCGCGGATACAACACTCACCAGGTCGATGACTTCATCGGCCGGATGACGGCCGCGCTGACCCAGTCCGAGCAGGCTCGTGCCGAGGCCGAGCAGCGGATGAACGACGCCCAGCGTCGTCTCCGCCAGGCCGAGCAGCGCATGAGTGCGCTGGAGCAGAAGCTCACCGACACCAACAAGCAGCTCGAAGAGAACAGCCGGCCCACCCTCTCCGGGCTCGGCACCCGTGTCGAGCAGATCCTCCGGCTCGCCGAGGAGCAGGCCAACGACCACCGCAACGAGGCCAAGCGCGAGTCCGAGGGCATCCTCTCGGCCGCCCGCCTCGAGGCGCGGGAGATCACGGACAAGGCCCGCGCCGAGGCCGCCGCGATGAAGGCCAGCGCGGAACGCGAGGCGGGCAACCTGCGCACCGCCGCCGAGCGGGAGGCCGCCGAGGTCCGGGTGCAGGCCCGCCGCGAGGCCGACACGCTCCGCGCCGACGCGGACCGTGAGACCAAGCAGCTCCGGACGGTCACGGCCCACGAGGTCGCCGAGCTGAAGTCGACGGTGGAGCGGGAGGTGGCCACCCTGCGGGCCACCGCCGAGCGGGAGATCACCCAGCAGCGGGCCAAGGCCGCCCGCGAGGCCGAGGAGAAGCGCGCCGAGGCCACCAAGCTGCTGACCGACGCGCGCGACAAGCGCGACAAGGACCTCCAGGCTCTGGAGCTGCAACTCGCCGAGCGGCGCGAGAAGGCCGAGCGCGAGGAGTCCGAGCGGCACGCCGCCCAGGTGTCGCAGACCCAGAAGATGGTCAGCGAGGCCGAGCAGCGCGCCCGCGCCGCCCAGGAGCGCGCCAAGGAGATCGAGCAGCGCGCCGAGGCCCGTCGCGTCGAGTCGGAGCGCAACGCCGCCGAGACGGTCGACAAGGCCAAGGCCCAGTCCGACAAGATGCTCAACGAGGCCAAGGCCGAGTCGCAGCGTCTGCTCACCGAGGCCCGCACCGAGGCCGAGCTGACCACGCAGGCCGCCCGCCGCGAGGTCGAGGACCTCACCCGGCAGAAGGACGCGGTCACCTCGCAGCTCGGGCAGATGCTCTCCGGGCTCGCCGGCATCGTGCCCGGCGTTCCCTCGTCGCCGCCCGCCGCGGCGACGAAGTCCGAGACGAAGAAGACCGACGGCGCTCAGGAGCGGGTCACCGCGGAGACCGCCGGCTGACGCGAGGCGTCAGGTTGGGGCATCGACGGCGCGAGGTGACACCGGGTAACCGGTGTGACCTCGCGCCGTGTGCGTTTCCCAACCCTTGGTGTGGTGCCCTCGCCACGGAGTGAAGTAGGTCCCACAAGCGGCGTCCGTATCGCCCCAGCCGCGGGCGATGCGTGTGAGGATGGGGGCATGTCGCACGGCGAGGAACTGTTCGCTCTCGGCGGGGACGTGACCACGGAGCCCAGCTTCGAGTCCGCTCTCCGGGGGTACGAGAAGAAACAGGTTGACCGGTACGTCGCACGTGCCGAGCACGAGATCGCGACTCTCGCCGCCGAACGGGAACAGGCCTATACACAGATCCACAAGCTCGCCGGCCAGGTCGAGGTGCTGCAGCGGGATCTGACCCAGGTCCGCAAGCAGATGAACGTGGTCGACCGGGCTTCCTTCCGGCATCTGGGTCCCCGGGTCGAGTCGATCCTCACCCTCGCCGAGGAGCAGGCCGAGCAGATCCTGTCCGCGGCCAACGAGGAGATCGAGGCCCGTCGGGCCGCCGCCGAGCACATCATCGAGGAAGCCCGCGAGCAGGCCGCCCGGGCATTGAAGGACTTCGAGATCGCTCTGGCCGCCCGACGCCAGGAGGAGGAGCGGCACAGCGCCTCCCGCCGCGCGGAGGCGGACGCGACCCTGCGCTCGGCCAAGGACGAGTCGGCACAGCTGCGCAAGACGGCGCAGGACGAGCTGGCCAAGGCCCAGCAGGAGGCCACCCAGCTGCGGGACGCCGCCAAGGAGATTCACACCCGGGCCCAGCAGGAGGCCACCAAGCTGCGCGAGGAGGCCCGCGAGGCGCTGGCCACCGCCCGCCAGGAGGCGGCGGAGCTGCGCGAGGCGGCCAAGGAAGTGCACGTCAAGGCCCAGCAGGAGGCCAAGCGGCTCACCGACACCGCGACCGAGGCGGGCCGGGCGACCCACGCCAAGGCCCAGCAGGAAGCCAAGCAGATCATCGACGACGCGTCGATGGCCGGCCGGGCCACCCGGGCCAAGGCCCAGCAGGAGGCGGAGCGCCTCACCACGCAGGCGTCCGAGGCCGCCAAGCGCAGCCGGGCCGAGACCGAGGCGTACGTGCAGCGCATGCGCGGCGAGACCGAGGCGTACGTGCAGCAGTCCCGGGCGCAGACGCAGCAGGAACTCGGTGCCTGGCGGGCGGGCGTGGAGCAGGAGGTCAACTCCCGGCGCGAGGCGGCCGATCGGGAGCTGGCCCAACGCCGTTCCACCGCCGAGCAGGAGTTCGCCAAGCGCCGCGACGAGCTGGACAAGCAGCACGAGTCGCGCCAGCAGGAGTTGGAGTCGGGCTGGACCGCACGCCGCGACGAGCTGGAGACCGAGTACACCACCCGCAAGAACGAGATCGAGCAGGGCGCGGACGCCATCCGCCAGGCGGCCGAGGCGGACGCGGCGACCCTGCGCCAGCGCGCCGAGACCGAGGCCGCCGAGATGCTGAGCCGCGCCGAGACCGAGGCGGGCGACAAGCGGCGCAAGGCCGACGACCACGTCGCGGCCTCGCGCCGCCAGTTCGAGGAGTACGCGGCCACCACCCAGCAGCATCTCGCGACCACCCAGCAGCACCTGGCGGCGACGCAGCAGGAGGCGGCGGCGGGTCGGCAGCAGCTCGCGCACGTGATGTTGGAGATCGCACAGGCCCAGCAGCAGCTCGCCGACCTGCGGCAGGAGACCTGGAAGGCCCGGCAGGAGTCCGACGAGATCGAGCGCCAGATGTCCGAGCTGCGGCTGCGCAGCCTCACCGGCCCGGTCGACGGTCCGACCGCTCCGGCGGCGGCCGATCGTTCCGACGCGCCGGCCGACGTCGCGACGGTGGCAGCCGGCGGCGGAACGGGCCCGGGCGACGGTGCCGACGCGGCTGTCGGCGGCGACACCGACGGTGCTCTCAAGACCGCCCCGGCAGACGTTCCGCAGCCGGTGAACGCCACGACCGACGAGGCTGGGCAGTCCACCACGCGACCGGTCGCCGAGCCGGTGACCACCGTCGACGGTGGCACTGCCAGCGCCGGGGTGGACGGCGAGCCGACGGTGGCCGCTGTTCCGGGCGAGGGTGGCCGGGGCGCCAAGCCAACCAAGATCACCAGTACGGGTGAGAACGGTAAGCGGCCCACCAAGCCGACCACCGACGAGCGCAGCGCCAAGCCCAGCAAGGTCACGATCGAGAAGGACTGACAGGCGCCCACACCGAGCGTCGAGATCTTGGACAGTTTCCGTTCAGCCCGAACGAAAAGTGTCCAAGATCTGCGCGCAGCCAGCAGGGTCTAGCTGACGTGTGGGGGCGGATCGATGATCGGCCGCCGGAACGGCCCCACGCCACGAAACGTTCGAACAACTCTCTCGGCGTCGGCCCGTCGTAGGGATTGAGCTGGTAGAGGTCGTGCGCTGCCTCGTGGTAGAGCCCGGCCAGGTAGATGGTCAGCGCGGCAGGATCGTCGTCGAACTCCGCCTTGAGCAGCAGCCGGGCGTCCGCACAGGGCCAGGGTCGACCGTCGGCCCGGCAGCACCACATGGGTCGCAGCGGCGTGTGCGGCGTCCGAGCACCGCAGGGTCGGGGGAACGCGGGGTACGGCCCAAGTCGCGGCTGGGGCAGCCCCGATGCCGGCGTACGGCCCCGGTCACCCGATCCAGAGCCCGACGGCGTGCATCCCGACCGGGACGCTGCGGTGACGGGCAGCGCGCGACCGGCACGGCGAGAACTGGGCATGGGTACCTCCTCGACTGGAAACGGTTGCGCCGCCGGCGGCAGGGCTCAGGGCGACGACAGCCGCACGATCCGGTACGTGACAGTCTGCTGACCAGACCACTACGGTCGGAAGGCATCACCGCGTTCGGCGGCGGCACTGTGTCGACGGCGTGGCGCACCCGGACGGTCGGTGGAATCGACCCTCGACCTGCGGAGGCACTGTGGAAGGCGACGCCGCGCCGACGGCCGACATGATCCGCGCACAGCTGCGCCGGCTGCGGATTGCCGCCGGGATGAGCCAGGAGGATTTCGGCCGGCTGGTCCACTATTCCGGCTCGATGGTGTCGGCACTGGAACTGGGCCAACGTCCCCTGGACCGGCTGTTCCTGGCCCGCGCCGACGAGGTGCTGACCACCGACGGACTCCTCGTCCACCTACTCAAGCTCGCCGAGCGGGACGGTCAGCCGAGCTGGTTCCGTCCGTGGCTGGATGCCGAGCGCAGCGCCCGCCAACTGCGGTGTTTCCAACCCACGCTGATCCCGGGGCTGCTACAGACCGAGAACTACGCCCGCGCCGTGATCCGCTGCGACGACCTGCTCAGCGACGACGAGGTGGAACGCAGGGTCCACGCCCGCCTGGACCGCCAGTCCATCCTTCAACAGCCTGATCCACCGCAGTTGATCGCCGTAGTCGACGAGCGTGCCCTGCGGCACTCTGCCGAACACATGCGTGGTCTCATGTTCGAGCAACTCACCCACCTGATCACATGCGCCCAACGGCCGCCGATCAGCGTGCACGTCATCACCACCGAGGTTGGAGTGCACGTCGGGATGTCCGGACCCTTCACGCTCGCGCGTAGCGCGGACGGTGGCTGGGTCGGCAACCTCGAAAACCAGCTTGCCGGCGTCGTGGTTGACCAAGATGGTGACGTAGCTACGCTTCTCTCGCGTTGGGAGACGGTTCGGAACGAAGCGCTCTCTCATCGCCACTCGATTGATTTGATGAAGGAAGCTGTGGATTCATGTACCTGAGCGGCGCAGCTTGGCGCACCTCCACTCGCAGCGGCAACAGTGAGTGTGTCGAGGTGGCGGACAACCTGCCCGGGGTGGTGGGGGTGCGGGACAGCAAGGACCCGTCCGGCGCGGTGCTGGTCTTCGCGCCGGCCGCGTGGCGGGCCTTCGTGGCCGCGACCCGTCGTCCCACCGCCTGAGCCGGGAGGTCCCTGGTGCCGCACCGTGACCCGTCCGACGACGACCCGGACGTGGCCCCCGAGTCCTCTCCGGCCCAGCCCGGAACGACTCCGGCCGAGCCTGGGACGCCACCGCCGGTCCCGGTGCCGGCTCCGGGATTCGACCCGGACGAGCCTCCGGCGGTCCCGTCGGGGAAGTTCGGCACGCCGGGGCGTCCGCTGCGGCGCAGCAGTTTCCTGGTCGGCTTCACCGGCGCGCTGGGCGTGCTGCTGGCGTACACCCTCTATCTGGGGATCCGGAATGCCGGCGGCATTCTGGTGCTGGTGGTGATCGCGCTCTTCCTGGCGGTGGGCCTCAACCCGGCGGTGGTGCGCCTGCGCACCTGGGGTGTGCCGCACGGCCTGGCGGTGGCGGTGGTGGCGCTGACCGTGGTGCTGCTGCTCTGCGGCGGCATCGTGGCGCTGGTCCCGCCGATCGTGACGCAGTCCGGGCAGTTCATCGACCAGATTCCGAGCCTGCTCGACGAGTTGCGTCGCAATCCCACGGTCAACGACCTGGCGGAGCGGTACGACGTGGTGGAGCGGGTCCAGGGCGCGGCCAACGCCGACACCATCGGCCGGGCCCTCGGCGGGGTCCTCGGTGGCGCCCAACTGATCTTCGGCACGGTGTTCCGGACGCTGACCGTGCTCGTGCTGACCATCTACTTCCTGGCCTACTTCGACAAGCTGCGCTCCCTGGGTTACGCGTTGGTCCCCCGGTCGCGTCGTGAGCGAGCGGCGTTGATCGGCGATGCGATCCTCACCAAGGTGGGCGCGTACATGGTCGGCGCGTTGAGCATCGCGGTCCTGGCCGGCGCGACCACGTTCGTCTTCGCGCTGATCGTCGGCTTGCCGTACCCGTTCGCGCTGGCCGTGGTCGTGGCCGTCACCGATCTGATCCCGCAGATCGGCGCGACCCTGGGCGCGGTGATCGTGAGCCTGGTCGGCTTCGCCGCCGACCTGCCCACCGGCATCGCCTGCGCGGTGTTCTTCCTCGTCTACCAGCAGGTCGAGAACTACCTGATCTACCCGAAGGTGATGCGGCGCTCGGTCGAGGTCAACGAGGTCGCCGCCCTGCTGGCGGCGCTGCTCGGCGTGGCGCTGCTGGGCGTGGTGGGCGCGCTGATCGCCATCCCCACGGTGGCCGCGCTGCAACTGATCCTGCGTGAGGTGGTGCTCCCCCGGCAGGAGCGCAACTGACGCCGCCAGAAGCGGAACTGCGCGGGGTCAGTCGGCCGGGCGGGGTACGGGCGTGTCGGCGAAGGCGGCCACCGTCCGGTCGGCGTACGCGCTGACGTCGCCGGTCTCCATCGGCCCGTCCCAGGTCGTCGGCAGGGGCACGTCGACCCCGGGGTTGACCCGCTTGACGATCTCGTCGAGCACCGTCTCCGCGTCGCCCACCCAGAGGTGCTTCGCACCGGGCACCCCGACCACCTCGGCCTGCGGCACCGCCGCGAACCGCTCCCGCGCCTCGGCCGGACGCAGGTAGTCGTCGAACTCGGGCACCAACGCCACCAGCGGCCGACCGGACGTGCTCCAGGTCGCCAGGTCGTCCGGCGTCGAGAAGCGCAGCGGCGGGGAGAGCAGGATCGCTCCGGCCACGGCCGGGTCGCAGCCGTACTTGAGAGCCAGGTCGGTGCCGAACGACCACCCGACCAGCCAGATGTTGGGCAGTTCGGCGAACTCCGCGTACTCGATGGCGGCGGCCACGTCGTACCGCTCGCCCACCGCGCCGTCGAACGCGCCCTCGCTGGTGCCGCGCACGCTGCTGGTGCCCCGAGTGTTGAACCGCAGCACGGCCAGGTCGGCCAGCGCCGGCAGCCGCCAAGCCGCCTTGCGGAACACGTGGCTGTCCATCATCCCGCCGTGCGTGGGCAGCGGGTGCAGGCAGACCAGGGTGCCCACCGGGGGCCGGTCGGCCGGCAGGGCCAGCTCGCCGACCAGCCGCAGCCCGTCGGCGGTGTGCAGCTCGATGTCCTCCCGGCGGCCGGGCAGGATCGACGACGCGCGGATCGCTGTGCTCACCGCCCAAGTCTGTCGCGAAGTCGCCGCCGCCGCCCACCGAGGCACGAACAGGGTGATCCAGATCGCTCAGTAGCGCGGCGCGCTCCGCCCGCGCTGCACCGCCGGCCCACGCCGCTCCCGGGCACGCCAGCAGCCGCTGTGCCAGTGCCGGCGGTCGGTCAGGTCGCCCAGGCCGTCCGCCGGCCAGGCCACGAGGTGCGCCACACCGGGTCGGATCTCCTGGTTGCAGCCGGGGCAGCGGTACGTCTTGACCGATGCCCCCGCCCCGATGCCGCGTACCTGCCAGGCCCCGTCGGTCCACTGCTGCACCGAGGCGACACCCTGGCGGGCGCGGTCGGCGTCCAGGTTGGCGTTCTCGTCCCGGCGGGGGCGGTTGCGACGAGGGCTCACAGTCACCAAGCGTACGGTTACTCCCAGCTGGCTGGCTCGCCAAGGTCGTCGGCGACCCGGAGTCCACCGATGATCGTGCTGACCTCCGCGTCCGTGGGTGACCGCTCCCAGCGGTTTTCGTGCCCCATGGACAGCAGGGTGTTCGGAATGCCGAGCACATGCCAGAAGTCGCCCATATCGAACACCGGTCGGCCGGCGATCGTGCGGTTGGCCGTGGCCCGGTCAGGCGTGGATGGACCGGGTGAGTAGTCGAGACGCACCGGCACGGTGGCCGCGCCCTCAAGAGCGACCGTCAACGCCGCTTCGGTGCGGTCCGAAGCCACAACGGGCATCTGTGTCGGCGTCGTGGTTCCCGCCACGTTCACGATGCGGGGCCAGAACAGCTGCCGCACCGCCACCTCGCACGCGCTGATCCGGGCACCCCGGGGCAGGGCGGTCAGTTGAATCGGCGCGACACACCGGCGCGCCTCGTCGAACCGGAGCGCCTCCGCCGCCCGGCGGACCTCGGCGTTGGTCTCCCCGAGAGCCGCGACCCGGACGTACAGGCCGGGAACGGGCTGCCAGCGCAGCACCCAACCCTTCGCGACCCTTTCCAGCTGGCGGATCACCCCGTTGTACCTCGACCCGGCGTCCACGCCCCCGGTGGGCGAGACTTGATCGTTGTCGCCTGTGCCGGCACTCACTTTGTCGGTGCCGATGTCGTGAAGCTGACCAGGGTCTCCGATCTCGGCCGTCTGCGGGTCAGCGGCAACGATCACCATCGCCTGCACGCCGTCACCCAGGTCCAGTCGCATGCTCTCGACCTGCCGGGCGGAGCGCCAGGCGACCGGTTTGGCGGCTGACGGATCGACCCCGAAGTGCAGCAGGTGTGGGTCCGTGCCGACCAGGTCAGGGCGCGCAGCTGCCCCCGACACCCCCGGTGCGCGGGGCGGAGTGACCACGACCGGGCTGGGCGTGACGGCTGGCTGCGGCGGCGCGGCCGACGGCGTACGCAGGGCCACTCCCGTTCCGAGCGTCACCGCCACGCCGAGCGCTGCCCCGATGACGGCACGTCGCCGCCGCCGACGGGCCCGTCCCCCGTTGACCGCCGCCGTCAGCAGGCGGTCGGCGTCCACGGGCCCGTCGGCGTGCTCCCGGAATGCTCGTGCGATCCGCTCGTCGAGATTGGTCACGGCCGGCTCCCGTTCGTCGTGGGAACGCTGTGGCGCTCCCGCAGCTGGCTGAGCGCCCGCATGGCGTGGGTGCGGACGGTGACCGGGGAGCAGCCGAGAATCTGGGCGATGGTCGGGTCGTCGAGGTCCTCGTAGTAACGAAGCACGAGGACGGCGCGCTGCCGGTCGGGCAGGCCGAGGATCAACCGCCACATCTCGTCCCGTTCGGCCGCATCGCCGCCCAGGTCCCCGCGCCCCGGCCGGTCGGCGAACTCGGCCGTGGCCAACTCCCTGCTGGATCGGCGGCGCCACCAGGAGGTGTTGGCGTTGACCATCATCCGGCGCACGTAGACGTCCGGGTGGTCGGCACGTTCGATCTTTCGCCAGTGCACGTAGGCGCGCGCCAACACGTCCTGAGTGAGGTCCTCGGCCCGGTGCTCGTCACCGGTCAGCAGCCGGGCCAGCCGGACGAGCGCCGGCCCGCGACTGCTGACGTACTCCTCGAAGGTCACACCACTCAGACGCCGTCACCGGCGACCACTGTTGACACCGTCAGCGGTGCGAGTGGTCGCGGAAGCCGCGACGGGTCTTGCGACCCAGGTAGCCCGCGGTCACCAGGTGCTCCAGCAGCGGCGCGGGCGCGAACCCCGGCTCGCGCAACTCCAGGTACAGCTCCCGCTGGATCGCCAGCGAGACGTCCAGCCCCACCACGTCGAGCAGCTCGAACGGGCCCATCGGGTAGCCGCAGCCCAGCTTCATGGCGTGGTCGATGTCGTCGGCCGTGGAGTAGCTGGCCTCCAGCATCTTGACCGCGTCGTTCAGGTACGGGAAGAGCAGCGCGTTGACGATGAAGCCGGAGCGGTCGCCGCAGACCACGCCGGTCTTGCCGAGCGCCGCGCAGACGGCCCGCGCGGTCGCGGTGGTCTCCGGCGAGGTACGGATGGTCCGGACCACCTCGACCAGCGGCATGACCGGCGCCGGGTTGAAGAAGTGCAGGCCCACCACGTCGGCCGGTCGCTGGGTGGCCATCGCCACGTCGATCACCGGCAGGGACGAGGTGGTGGTGGCCAGCACCACGCCCGGCTTGCAGATCTCGTCGAGGGTCGCGAAGAGGGCCTTCTTGACGCTCAACTCCTCGACGACCGCCTCGACGACCAGGTCGACGTCGGCAAGATGGTCGAGGGTCGCCGACCAGGTGATGCGGCCCAGGGCGGCGTCCCGATCGGCCTCGGCGAGCTTGCCCCGCACCACGCCCTTGTTCAGCGACGTCTTCACGGCCTCGCAGACCGACGCGGACTTCTCCGCGCCCCGGGTCACCGAGACGACCTCGTACCCGGCCCTGGCGAACACCTCGACGATCCCGATGGCCATCGTTCCGGAGCCGACAATGCCGACCTTGGTCACGACTGCGGGGCTCGCAAGCTCACTCCTCGCGCTCCCGATGCCGACCTCGGCGTAGATGGCGCGCGCGCCGTCGGCGAGCGCGGCGTCCGCCGCCGGTGGCGTCGTCCCATCGGGTACGACCTTCGGCGAACCGGGCCGCTCGTAGGTGTAGAAACCCCGACCGGACTTGCGGCCCAGCAGCCCCGCCGTGACCATCTGCTTGAGCAGCGGCACCGGGGCGTGTCGGCGGTCCCGGCCGCCCCGCCGGTACATGGTGTCCAGGATTTCGTACGCGGTGTCCAGGCCGATCAGGTCCATCAGCGCCAGTGGGCCCATCGGCAGGCCGCAGCCGAGCTTCATCGCGGCGTCGATGTCCTCCCGGGTCGCGTAGTGCGCTTCGAACATCCCGACCGCGTGGTTGAGGTAACCGAAGAGCAGCGCGTTGGCGATGAAGCCGGCCCGGTCGTTGATGGTGACGTCGACCTTGCCGAGCCGGGCGCACAGCGCCTCGACGTCGGCCACGACCTCGGGCGCGGTGACGACCGTGCGGACCACCTCGACCAGCTTCATCACCGGGGCCGGGTTGAAGAAGTGGATGCCGATCACCTGGTTGGGCCGGCTGGTGGCCACCGAGATCTCGGTGACGCTCAGCGACGAGGTGTTGGTGGCGAGGATGGCCTCCGGCTTGCAGACCCGGTCCAACTCAGCGAAGATCCGCTGCTTGAGGTCGAGGTGCTCGGGCACCGCCTCGATGACCAGGTCCACCGAGTGCAGCGCGTCCAGTCCGACCGCAAAGCGCACCCGCTCGTGCAGGGCGTCGCGGTCCGCCTCGGCGAGCTTGCCCTTGGCGACCGCCCGGTCGGTGGAGCCCTTCAGGGTGGCCCGTCCGCGTTCCAGCGCCGGCTCGGCGATCTCGACCGCGAGGACGTCGATGCCGTTGCGGGCGAAGACCTCGACGATGCCGGCACCCATGGTGCCCAGCCCCACGACACCGACGGTGCTGAACTCGCGCGCCACGACCGGCCTCCCCAGACACTCCGCACGGCCCCTGAACGGCCGCTAAGGTATGCGCGCGAGTCTGCCACGTGCCGCAGGGTTGTCGAGACGCCGTGGGATATTTCACCCACGACGCGGCCCTACCCGGCCCGCGCGTCGGTCAGCGCCAGCAGCTCCGCCACGAACTCCCCCGGGCGCTCCACGTGCGGGCTGTGCCCGCAGTCGGGCAACACCACCTCACGGTACGCGCCGCCGGACGCCGCGTACCGCTCCAGCACCGCCCGGGTCTGGCCGATCATCGGTTGCGGCGGGCAGGCCTCCGCCCCCGGCCATCCGGCCAAGACACCCAGCGAACCGAGGTACGCCAGGTCCAACAGCGACGTGTCCGAGACGATCACGTCGGCGTCGCCACGTACCCAGGTGACCGGAGGCTTCTCGGCGACGGCCACCAGTTCGTCGGCGACCCGGAACCAGGTCGGCGCGAGCGCGTTCAGCACGCCCCGCTTCCCGGGCACGGTGCCGGGCCAGTTCTCCGACTCCGCCGATGTGCCCGGGTAGTTGTCCTCGCCGATCGCCGTGGACAGCACACTGTCGAGCAGCAACTCTTCGTCGACGCCGAGCGAGGCCGAATCGGCCACGTAGGTCGCCCGCAGCACCTCACGCGGACTGGCCGGGCCCTCGGTGCTCCGATCGCCCGCGGCGAGCCGGGCCACGAAGTCCCGGTTGGCGGTGCCAGCACCGGTACCGGCGAAGTCAGGCGTGGTCGGCGTGCCACTCAGGTCGCGCGTGCCACCGAAGCCGTACGGCGACACGGGCGCGGCCAGCAGTAGCGCGCCCACCCGGTGTGGATGGTCGACCAGCAGCCGCATGGCAACTCCCCCACCGAGGGAGTGCCCGACCACGACCGGCCGGACCCCACCACCGGTGTCAGCGCCGTTGCTGTCAGCGCCGCTGCGATCGGCGCCGCCCGGGAAGAGCGTCGGGTCGTCCAGCAGGGCGGCGACGTCGTCGGCGAAGTCCCGCAGGCCCCGGGTGGCGTCCACCGGAGCGGTCGCCGAGTCGCCGAACCCGCGCAGGTCGGGAGCGACGACCCGCAGCGTCGGTGGCAACCGCCGGATCAACGGCTCCCAGAACAGCGAGGAGGAGCAGTTGCCGTGGACCAGCAGCACCGGAGTTCCGTCCGGCGGACCGGCCACCCGTACCGCCTGGCGTACACCGTTCGCCGTCACGACCCGCTGCTCGGTCTCCATCCGCGGCATGCTGCCACGTCGGTCCACGCGGGTCCAGGTGTCGGACAGCCACCCGGCGGCACCGCCGGAGTGTGGCCGACGGCCAGGGTCGCCCCGGCGGGGTCAGCGGCGGACGCCCGGTGGCGTAGCCAGCGGCAGTGGCAGCGTCGGTCGGATGTCGCGTCGGGACACCCCGAAGCTGAGCCCAACCGGATCCGTGTGGGCGACCCCCGGATCGAACAGGCGCAGCTCGGTGCGGCCGAGCCGGATCACGTCGCCGTCGCTGAGGCGCTCCACCTCGGTGATCCGGCGGTCGTTGAGCCAGGTGCCGTTGGTCGAGCCCAGGTCGCGCAGCGACGCGCCCTCGGGTGCCAGCCACACCTCGGCATGCCGGCGACTCAGATGCGGGTCGCTGATGACCACGTGGCCGGTCGGCGCCCGACCGATCACCTGCGGCTCGGCCCGCAGGCGAAAGCTTGCTCCGCGCATCGGCCCACCTGCGACCGTCAACAACGGCATCAGTTCCGGATGTTCCTCCATGGACAGTCAGCCCTCCACCCCACACCGTTACTCCGCGCGTCAGCCTGCCATCAGACGGTAATCGTCAATACCGACCGGCCGGTCAGCTCCTCGTCACCTCCCGGTCACCCGCTGTTCGACGATTCGGACGGCCACCCTTCGGCAACCGGCACCTGACCTGCACAGATCAACGAGCGGGTGGGTGGACGCGACTCCCACCCCGGCACCCGAGATCGCGGCCTACCGGTGAGTAATCTTCGGGTCTAGACTTCCGCCATGACGGCTGTGCATGTTCCCGGCACCCCCCTCATCGAGGTGCACGAGCTGGTCTCCACCAGTCCGGCCACCGGCGTCGAGGCCGGCCGCCTCCCCGTCGCCAGCGACGCGGACGTACGGCAGGCCGTCGAGCGCGCGCGTTCGGCCGCCGAGTGGTGGGCCGGTCTCGGCTTCGCCGGCCGTCGCCAGCGGATGCTGCGCTGGCGGGCGCTGCTCGCCAAGCGGGTCGAGCAGCTCGCCGACCTGATGCACGTCGAGGGCGGCAAGCCGGCCGCCGACGCCATCGTCGAGATCGCCAGCGCGATCGAACACGTCGACTGGGCCGCCCGCAACGCGCGCCGCGTGCTCGGCCCACGCCGGGTACGGACCCGGCTCGTCCTCGCCGAGTTCTCCGCGCACCTGGAATACCAGCCGCACGGCGTGGTGGGTGTGATCGGACCGTGGAACTACCCGGTCCTCACCCCGCTCGGCTCCGCCGCGTACGCCCTGGCCGCCGGCAACGCCGTCGTGCTCAAGCCCAGCGAGTACACGCCCGTCGTCGGCCAGTGGCTGGTGGACACGTTCGCGGAGGTGGTCCCCGAGCAGCCGGTGTTCAGCGCCGTACACGGGCTCGGCGACGTCGGCGCGGCGCTGTGCCGTTCCGGGGTCGACAAGGTGGCCTTCACCGGGTCCACCGCGACCGCCCGCAAGGTGATGGCCGCCTGCGCCGAGACGCTGACGCCGGTGCTGATCGAGGGCGGTGGCAAGGACGCCATGATCGTCGACAGCGACGCCGACCTGGACGCCGCCGCCGAGGCGTGCGTCTGGGGCGCCATGACCAACGCCGGCCAGACCTGCATCGGCATCGAGCGCGTCTACGCCGTCGACACGATCTTCGACGCCTTCGTCGACAAGGTCGTCGCCCGCGCCGGCCGGCTGACCGTCGGCCCCGACGGCGCCGACATCGGCCCCATCACCATGCCCGGCCAGATCGACGTGATCCGCCGCCACATCGAGGCCGCGGTCAGCTCCGGCGGTCGCGCCCTGGTCGGTGGCCCGGGCGCGGTGCAGCCACCGTACGTGCATCCGACCGTGCTGGTGGACGTACCGGAGGAGTCGGCCGCCGTCCGCGAGGAGACCTTCGGTCCGACGGTGACCATCAGCCGGGTCCGCGACGCCGACGAGGCCGTCGCCCGCGCAAACGCCGTGTCGTACGGCCTGGGGGGTTCGGTCTTCGGCCGGCAGCGTGCCGTGAGCATCGCGCGGCGCCTGCGCTCGGGGATGACCTCGGTCAACTCCGCCCTGACCTTCGCCGGGATGTCCACGCTGCCGTTCGGTGGCGTCGGCGACTCCGGCTTCGGGCGGATCCACGGCGAGGACGGCCTTCGCGAGTTCGCCCGCGCCAAGGCCATCACCCGGCGTCGGGCGCGCTCACTGCTGCCGTCGATGACGTTCGACCGCACCCCGACTGACGTGGCACGTCTCGTCAAAGCCATCAAGGTG
The DNA here is from genome assembly GCF_049841635.1 of Micromonospora sp. DT44. Classification (NCBI taxonomy): domain Bacteria; kingdom Bacillati; phylum Actinomycetota; class Actinomycetes; order Micromonosporales; family Micromonosporaceae; genus Micromonospora; species Micromonospora sp. DT44. The sequence continues at coordinate 21,807 of NZ_JBNCKS010000078.1, forward strand.
ATGTACGGCAGGTGAGTGTCGGATAGCCGATCTGCGCGGCGATCGGCGTATCCACATGTTTATAGGTTGTAGGCGCGGCGGTACATTGCGTTAAATGGGCCACAATCGATTGCGACACAGCCTTGTCGACAGTGACCAGTCGTGGAGCGCTCGGCAGCGGCGTCGTCGTTCGGAGTGGCTGGCGCGCACCTTCCCCGACATCGGCGACATGCACGTCGTCGACCTCGGCGGCCGGCTCGGCACCTGGCACCGCGCCACCGTCCGGCCGGCCCGCGTCACCGTGGTCAACCTGGAACAGCCACCCGCAGCCGTACCCGAGTGGGCCCACGTCGAGCAGGCCGATGCCTGCGACCTGCCACCCCGGGTCGCGAACGGCGCCTACGACCTGGTCTTCTCCAACTCGGTGCTGGAACACGTCGGTGGGCACGAACGCCGGCTGCGGTTCGCCGCCGCGGCCCGGTCACTGGCCGATCGGCACTGGGTGCAGACGCCCTACCGCTACTTCCCCATCGAGCCGCACTGGATCGCGCCCGGTATGCAGTTCCTACCGATCCGGATGCGCACGGCTCTCGCTCGCCGTTGGCCCCTCGGCCACAAACCGACCCGCAGCCACGAGGCCGCCATCCACCAGGTGCTCTGGACCGAGCTGCTGGACCGTTCGCAGATGCGGCACTACTTCCCCGACTCGACAATGCTCGTCGAACGGGTCTTCGCCCTGCCGAAGTCGTTGATCGCCGTACGGACCGGGCGGTGAGCCGGATCAGAAGAGCGTTAGCTCGTCCTTCTCGATGCCCCGCAGCCGGTCGTAGTTGACGACGACGCACCGGATACCCCGGTCGGCGGCGAGCACCCGGGCCTGCGGCTTGATCTCCTGCGCGGCGAAAACCCCGCTGACCGGGCTGAGCAGCGGGTCACGGTTCATGAGTTCGAGGTAGCGGGTCAACTGCTCCACGCCGTCGATCTCGCCACGCCGCTTGATCTCGACGGCCACGGCGCCGGAGTTCGCGTCCCGGCACAGCAGGTCGACCGGGCCGATCGCCGTCATGTACTCGCGGCGCACCAACGTGAACCCCTCGCCCAACACGGTCGGGTTGGCCGCCAGCAGCTCCTGCAGATGCGCCTCCACCCCGTCCTTGCGCAGGCCGGGATCCACACCCAGCTCGTACGAGGTGTCCTGGAAAACCTCCTCCAGGGTGATCCGCAACTCCTCGCCGGCCTTGTTGACCACCCGCCACACGCCGGGGGCCTCCTCCAGCCGGCAGGGCGGGCTCATCCAGTTCAGCGGCTTGTACGCACGGTCGTCGGCGTGAATCGACACCGACCCGTCCGCCTTCACCATCAACAGCCGGGTCGCCAGCGGCAGGTGAGCCGAGAGCCGTCCGACGTAGTCCACCGAGCACTTCGCAATGACCAACCGCACCCGACGAGGGTAGCCGAGCAGCCCGCGACCGCCACCAAGCGGCACTGGCGCGTCGGTGCGATGCTGAGACCGTGTTCGAAGTTCTCACCGGCACCGGCCTCGCCGCCTCGGCAGGGCTGAACGCCTACATACCCCTGCTCGTCCTCGGCCTGCTCGGCCGCTACACCAACCTGATCGACCTACCCAGCGGCTGGACGTGGCTCGGCAACGGCTGGGTCATCGTCATCCTTGCCGTCCTGCTCGCCGTCGAGATGGTGGCGGACAAGGTGCCGGTCGTCGACCACGTCAACGACGTGGCGCAAACCGTCGTCCGGCCCACCGCCGGTGGCCTCGCCTTCGGAGCCGGCTCGTCGTCGGAGACCGTGACCGTCAGCGACCCGGGGAGCTTCTTCTCCAGCCACCAGTGGGTGCCGGTCGCCACCGGCGTACTCCTCGCCTTCGGTGTACACCTGCTCAAATCCGCCGCACGCCCGGTGATCAACGCGACCACCGCCGGGTTCGGCGCCCCGGTGGCCAGCACCGCCGAGGACGCGACGAGCGTGGTCATGTCCCTGGTCGCGGTCATCCTGCCGGTGCTCGTACTCGCCTTCCTGGTGGGGTTGGTCGTCTTCATCTACTGGTTCTTCCGTCGACGCTCCGTACGCCGCCGAGAACGTCAGGCGGCCCGCGCCGCTGGCTTCCGCGTCTGACCTCCGGCGCGCTCCTCCCGGGAGGAGCGCGCCGGCCGCGCGGTGGCAATCCGAAGGTACGGCGATGGCCGGCACCCGAGTACGGGTGCCGGCCATCGGTGGTTCTTAGCTGTTCCAGTACTGGCCGACCAGGTCGGTGGCCTGCTGCTCCCACTGCGCGTACGCGTCCGGGTAGGCCGAGACCTGCACGGTCTGGGCGGCG
>NZ_JBNCKS010000079.1:0-24069 GCF_049841635.1 Micromonospora sp. DT44
CCCAAGTGATCATCGACGCCGAACCTAGCGGCAACCAGCCGAACCGATCACCACGTACATAGAAGCGTCTTGCAGTTGCTGTCGATGATTTGCGTAGCTGCGGACGTTATGGAACGACAGAAAGTGCAAGATTGCGCGGTCGGGGGCGGGGTTGGGGCGGGGTTGGGGGAGGTGGGGGTGGGTGGCGCGGGATTGGTCAGAGAAGTCGGGATTGAGCAATAATCGCGCGGGCGGTGAGCGCTCAATCGATCTTGTGGAATGGAGGGGCGGGTGGGGTCGCGTGTTGGAGCGGCAAGATCGCGATTTGTGCACGTCTTCACAAGCGCCTACTCTGTAGTTCCGACGCGCCCTGCTAGCACAGCCGGAAACCACGGTCGCCAGCGGGAGTCCATAAGCGGCCGACCAGCAGAGTTGGCCGAGGATCGCACCGCACGGAGTCTCATGAGTCAGCACCGTCCGCCAGGTGCGCCCGGCCGCGCCGGTGCCGTACCGGCGCTTCCGGACCTTCCCGAGGCGACCGTCGCTCGGCTCCCGGAATACCTGCGCGCGTTGCACAACCTCGCCGACGCCGGCCACGAAACGATCTCCAGTGAGGGTCTCTCGGCGGCCGCCGGAGTCAACTCCGCGAAGCTCCGCAAGGACCTCTCCCACCTCGGCTCGTACGGCACCCGGGGCGTCGGCTACGACGTCGCGTTGCTGATCGAGCAGATCGAGTACGTGCTCGGGCTCACACAGCGTCGCGCTGTCGCCCTGGTCGGCGTGGGTAATCTCGGTCACGCCCTGGCCGGCTACGACGGGTTCGCCAGCCGGGGCTTCCGGATCGCCGCACTGTTCGACGCCGATCCCTCCCGGGTCGGCGAGGAGATCAACGGGCTGGTGGTCCGGCATGTCGACGACCTGCCCGCGGTCGCTGTGGAGGAGTCCATCGCGATCGGCGTGATCGCCACCCCCGCCGCCGCCGCCCAGCGGGTCGCCGATCAGCTGGTCGCGGTCGGCGTGACGAGCATCCTCAACTTCGCGCCCTGCGTACTCTCTGTTCCGGAGGGGGTCGACGTGCGCAAGGTCGACCTCGCCATCGAGCTGCAGATTCTGTCCTTCCACGAGCACCGTAAGGCGTCGCTGACCGCGCTGCCCGCCACCGGCGGGTCCGCTCTCACCGCCCTGCCCGGCGGTCTCGCGGCCACCGACACCCAGGAGGCGATCGGCACGTGAAACTGCTCGTCGTCGGCGCGTCCTACCGGACCGCCCCGGTCGCCACGCTGGAGCAGCTGGCCGTGCCCCCCGCCGACCTCACCCGCATCCTGGACCGCCTGGTCGCTCAGCCGTACGTGAGCGAGGCGGTGCTCGTCTCCACCTGCAACCGGGTGGAGGTCTACGCCGCCGTGTCCGGTTTCCACGGTGGGCTCGGCGACATCTGCGCCGTCCTGGGCGAGCAGGCCGGCAGCACTCCGGCGGCGCTCGCCAACCACCTGTACGTGCACTACGACACCGCCGCCGTGGACCACGTCTTCCGCGTCGCCACGGGGCTGGACTCCATGGTCGTGGGCGAGGCGCAGATCCTCGGCCAGTTGCGTGACGCGTACCACTGGGCCACCGGCACCGACTCGGCCGGCCGGCTGCTGCACGAGCTGATGCAGCAGGCGCTGCGCGTCGGCAAGCGGGCCCACGCCGAGACCGGCATCGACCGGGCCGGCCAGAGCGTCGTCACCGCCGCGCTGGAGTTGGCGGCCGGGCACCTCGACGGTGACCTCGCCGGCCACCCGGCCCTGGTGATCGGCGCCGGTGCGATGGGCTCGCTCGGGGTGGCCACGCTGTCCCGGCTGGGCGCCGGGCCGCTCACGGTCACCAACCGGGGCATCGACCGGGCCGTCCGGCTCGCCGAGTCGTACGGTGCGGGCGCCGCGCCGATGACCGAGCTGGCCGCCACGCTCTCCACAGTGGACATCGTAGTGGCCGCCACCGCGTCCACCGAACCGGTCCTCACCCGGACGGTCGTCGGGGCCGCGCTCGCCGAGCGCGACCCGGGCCGGGGCCCGCTGGTCCTGCTCGACCTGGCCGTTCCGCGCGACGTCGAGGAGGGCGTCGCCGACCTGGCCGGCGTCCAGGTGATCGACATCGACCGGATGGCGGCACTGCTCGCCGACGGTCCGGCCGCGGCGGACGCCGCCGCCGTCGAAGGAATCGTGACCGGCGAGGTGGAGGGCTTCCTCACCTGGCTGCGCGGCGCCGACGTGGCGCCCACCGTGGCGGCGCTGCGGGGTCGCGCCGACGACGTCGTCACCACCGAGCTGCGTCGCCTGGCCCAGCGCCGTCCCGACCTCGGCGACGACCTGCGCGCCGAGGTGGCCCGTACGGTGCACCGCGTGGTTCAGCGGCTGCTGCACCAGCCCACCGTCAAGGTCCGCCAGCTCGCCGCCGAGCCCGGTGGCGACCAGTACGCCGCCCTGCTGCGTGAGCTGTTCGACCTGCAGGTGCCGCAGACCTCGCCGGTGGACACCGTCCCCGACGTGCTGAGCCCAGAGATCGGCATGCCGTTCGCCGACGGCGACCCGGTGCCCGGCTCGGACGCCACCGACCCCGTCCCGCCCACCGGAGGTGCGCGATGACCGCCCCCCTGCGCCTCGGCACCCGGGGCAGCACCCTGGCCCTGGCCCAGTCCGGCCATGTCGCCGAGGCGGTGACCGCCGCCACCGGCCGCCCGGTCGAGCTGGTCGAGGTGGTCACCGCAGGCGACCGCTCCAGCGCGCCGGTGCACCGGCTCGGCGTCGGGGTGTTCGTCTCCGCGCTGCGCGACGCGCTGACCGCCGGGACGATCGACTTCGCGGTGCACTCGTACAAGGACCTGCCCACGGCCGCCGCTGGCGGGCTGCACATCGCGGCGGTACCGCCCCGGCAGGATCCCCGCGACGCACTGATCGCCCGCGGTGGCCGGACACTCGCCGAACTGCCGCCCGGCGCCACGGTGGGCACCGGCGCGCTGCGCCGTATCGCCCAGTTGCACGCGCTCGGCCTGCAACTGGAGGTCACCCCGATCCGCGGCAACATCGACACCCGCCTGGCGCGGGTGCTCGGCCCCGATGCCGACCTCGACGCGGTCGTCCTGGCCCGGGCCGGCCTGGCCCGGATCGGTCGGGCCGACGTGATCACCGAGACGCTGGACCCGATGCTGATGCTGCCCGCGCCCGCCCAGGGCGCGCTGGCAGTGGAGTGCCGGGTCGACGACCAGGATCTGATCGAGCTGCTCGGAACGCTCGACCACGCACCGTCGCACGCCGCGGTCACCGCGGAGCGCGCGTTGCTGGCCACCCTGGAGGCCGGGTGCAGCGCACCCGTCGCCGCCTACGCCGAACTCGCCGAAGGCGAAGACGGTGACGAGATCTACCTGCGCGGGGCGGTGATCAGCCCGGACGGCACTCGTGACATCCGGCTGTCCCGCACCGGAACGCCCGCCGACGCTGCGGAGATCGGTAAGGCACTCGCCGCCGAACTCCTCGAACTCGGCGCCGACTCGATCCTCGGCCACGAAGGACACACCGGCCCGGGGACCCAGCAATTTGGGAGCACAGAATGACCCGCACCCGTAAGCCCGTCGGCCGTATCGCGTTCGTCGGGGCGGGCCCCGGCGACCCAGGTCTGCTGACCCGCCGGGCGCACGACGCCCTGGTCGACGCCGACCAGGTGATCTACGACCGGGGAGTCCCGGAGTCGCTGCTCGCCGCCGTGCGCGCCGAGGCCAGGGACGACGCCGAGTTCACCCCGGCCGAAGGCGCCCCGGGGGACGTGGCGAAGGTGCTGATCTCCGCCGCCCGGTCCGGGCTGAACGCGGTGCACCTGGTCGCCGGCGACCCGTTCGGCCACGACTCGGTGGTCAAGGAGGTGCAGGCCGTCGCCCGTACCGCCGCCCACTTCGAGGTGGTGCCCGGCGTCGGTCAGGCCGAGGGTGTGGCCACCTACGCGGGTGTTCCGCTGCCGGGTGTGCGTACCGCCGCCGACGTCGAGGACGTCAGCGCGCTGGACTTCGAGGCGCTGGCCGCCGCCGTCGGCCGGGGTTCGCTCGCGCTCGCCGTGGACGCCGGTGACCTCGCCGCCGTCCGGGACGGGCTGCTGGCCGCCGGGGTCGACGGCACGACCGGTGTCGGGGTGACCGGTGACGGCACCGGCGAGACCCAGTACACGACCACGTCGACCGTGGACAGCTTCGTGGCCGCCGCGCTCGGCTTCACCGGCCGGGTGGTTCTCACCGTCGGTGTCGGGGTGGGGCAGCGCGACAAGCTGAGCTGGTGGGAGAACCGCCCGCTGTACGGCTGGAAGGTGCTGGTTCCCCGCACCAAGGAGCAGGCCGGCGTGATGAGCGCACGGCTGCGCGCGTACGGGGCGATCCCGTGCGAGGTGCCGACCATCGCGGTCGAGCCGCCGCGTACCCCGGCGCAGATGGAGCGGGCGGTCAAGGGCCTGGTCGACGGCCGGTACGCCTGGGTGATCTTCACTTCGGTGAACGCGGTCCGCGCGGTCTGGGAGAAGTTCGCCGAGCACGGCCTGGACGCCCGGCACTTCGGCGGCGTCAAGATCGCCTGTATCGGCGAGGCGACCGCTGACGCGGTGCGCGCGTTCGGTATCCAGCCGGAGCTGATCCCCGCCGGGGAGCAGTCCTCCGAAGGGCTGCTGGCCGAGTTCTCGCCGCACGACGAGATCCTCGACCCGGTCGGTCGGGTGCTGCTGCCGCGCGCCGACATCGCTACCGAGACGCTCGCCGCCGGGCTCACCGAGCGCGGCTGGGAGGTCGACGACGTGACCGCGTACCGGACGGTGCGGGCTGCGCCGCCGCCGGCCGAGATCCGGGACGCGATCAAGTCGGGCGGGTTCGACGCGGTGCTCTTCACGTCTTCCTCGACCGTGCGGAACCTCGTCGGCATCGCCGGGAAGCCGCACGCGCGCACGGTTGTTGCCGTGATTGGGCCCAAGACGGCGGAGACCGCGACGGAGTTCGGCCTTCGGGTCGACGTCCAGCCGCCGCACGCCTCGGTGCCCGACCTGGTGGAGGCGCTCGCCGCCTACGCCGTCGAGTTGCGCGAGAAGCTGGCCGCCATGCCGGCCAAGCAGCGCCGCGGCTCGAAGGTGCAGGGGCCGACCGCCCTGCGCTTCCGGTAGTCGTCGTTTCAGGAGGACCCTTCCATGTCGTACCCCGAGATCCGGCCCCGCCGTCTGCGCCGCACCCCGGCGATCCGCCGGCTGGTGTCCGAGACCCGGGTCGACCCGGCCGAGCTGGTCGTGCCGATGTTCGTCAAGGAAGGGTTGACCGAGCCGCGGGCGATCGCGTCGCTCTCGGGGGTGCTTCAGCACTCCCGGGACTCGCTGCGCAAGGCGGCGGCCGAGGCCGTACAGGCCGGCGTCGGCGGGATCATGCTCTTCGGGGTCCCCGAGCAGCGGGACCCGACCGGGTCCGGCGGCATCGACCCGAACGGCATCCTGAACGTCGCCATCCGCGACGTGGTGGCCGAGGTCGGTGACGCCACCGTCGTGATGAGTGACCTGTGCCTGGACGAGTTCACCTCGCACGGGCACTGCGGGGTGCTCGCCCCCGACGGCGACGTCGACAACGACGCCACCCTGGCCGCCTACGCCGAGATGGCGGTGGCCCAGGCCGCCGCCGGGGTCGACGTCGTCGGGCCGTCCGGGATGATGGACGGCCAGGTCGGCGTGGTACGCCGGGCGCTCGACGCCGCCGGGCACCAGGACGTGGCGGTGCTGGCGTACGCCGTGAAGTACGCCTCGGCGTTCTTCGGCCCGTTCCGCGACGCCGTGGAGTCGGCGCTGGAAGGTGACCGGCGCAGCTACCAGCAGGACCCGGCGAACGTGCGCGAGTCGCTGCGCGAGGTGGCTCTCGACGTCGCCGAGGGCGCCGACATGGTGATGGTCAAGCCGGCGCTGCCCTACCTCGACGTGGTGTCGGCGGTCCGGGCCGCGGTGGACGTCCCGGTCGCCGCCTACCAGGTCTCCGGCGAGTACGCGATGGTCGAGGCCGCCGCCGCGAACGGCTGGATCGACCGGGAGCGGGTGATGATGGAGACCCTCACCTCGATCAAGCGGGCCGGCGCGCAGATCATCCTCACCTACTGGGCGGTCGAGGCCGCCGGTCTGCTCCGCCAGCGTTACTGAGCGGCTCCCCGGCTCCGTCCGGGCCAACCGCCTCGTCGGCACCCGCGACGGTGGTCGGAAGTCGCCGGCTGGTCAGCCAGGCGAGCGCCAACAGCACGGCCGAGACCGCCAGCGCGAGCCGGGTGGCCAGCGCCAGTTCCGGCGCGAGGTCGAGCCGTCCGGCCGGGTCGAGCCGTCCGGCCGCCGTGATGCCCCCGCCGCCGAGGCTCGGGGCCGCCCGGTCCGTGAGGAAGGACAGGACGGCGGCGATCAGCGCCGTGCCGGCCGCGACCGAGGTGTGTGACACCGTGGTGAGCAGGGTGGAGCCGGACGGCACGTCGTCGGGCGGAAGCGACCGGCTGGCCGCCGTCATCGTCGGCATCAGCGTGGCACCCATGCCCAGGCCGATGACCGCGCCCAGCGCGGCCAGCAATGGGTACGACGTGTCGGCGTCGAGCACCAGCACCCGGACCACCGTGCCCGCCACGGCGGTGCAGATGCCCAGCCCGACCACCCGCCGCGCCGAGACGCGATCGACGAGCCGGGTCGCGACTTGGAGCGTCAGCCCGGTGGTCAGCGCCTGCGGGATGCCGATCACCCCGGCCAGGGTGGCCGAGTCACCGCGTACCACCTGCACGTAGGCCGGGATGATCAGGAAAGAGCCGAAGTATCCGGCGGCGAAGAGGGCCACCGTCGCGGCGCCGGGGGTCATCCCCGGCGCGCGGAGCACGGCCAGGCGTAGCAGTGGCTGCCGGACCCGGCCGGCCCGCACGGCGAAGGTGACCACCAGCAGGACGCCGAGCGCGAGCGGCAGCAGCACGGATGCGGTGCCGACCCCGCCCCGCTCGCCGGTGACGCTGAGGCCGTACACCGCCAGCGCAAGACCGGGGCAGAGCAGCAGCAGCCCGACGACGTCCAGTCGGACCGGTAGCCGTCCCGCGTCGGCGACCGGCAGCACCGACCGGCCGAGCACCAGCGCCACCAGCCCCACCGGCAGGTTGATCCAGAAGATCCACCGCCAGGACGCGTGGTCGAGCAGCAGCCCACCCAGCACCGGCCCGATGAGCGGCCCGACCAGCACCGGAAGACCGAGCAGGCTCATCATCCGTCCGCGCCGTCCCGGCGGAACCGCGGCGAGCGCGACGGCCATCCCGACCGGGTTGAGCAGTCCGCCACCCAGCCCCTGGAGCACCCGGAACGCGATCAGCGACCCGACGCTCCAGGCGGCCCCGGCCAGCACGGAGCCGGCGGTGAACAGCAGCAGCGCGGTCAGGTAGGTGCGGCGGGCGCCGAAGCGACTGATCGCCGAGGCCGCGGTGGGCATCACCGCGACCAGGGCGAGCGCGTAGCCGCTGGTGACCCAGCCGATCGTGGTGAGGTTGGTGTCGAGGTCGTCGACCAGCCTCGGCAGGGCCACCACGGTGACCGTGGTGTCGATCACCGCGAGCAGGCCACCCAGGGTCAGGTACCAGCCGAGTCGTCGCGCAGACGCGTCCATGTCGCCGGCTCAGGGCCGGAGCCGGCGGGCGCTGCGCAGCGCCTCGGCCCACCAGGCCAGCTCGCTGAGCGTGGCGTCGGCCGCCTGCCGCAGCGGCTCGTCGTCGACCAGCCGACCGGCGACGTCGAGTCGTTCCCACGGTGCCCGGAGCACCACCCCGGACCGGGTCGTGGCGGCCTGCACCTCGGCGAAGACCAGCCGGAGCTGCTCGACCGCGCGGATACCGCCGGAGCCGGCGCCGTACGACACGAAGGCCACCGGCTTGCGGGCCCACTCCCGGTAGTGCCAGTCGATGGCGTTCTTCAGGGCGGCCGGAAAGCTGTGGTTGTACTCGGGTGTCACCACCACGAACGCGTCGGCCGCGGCCAAGCGGGCGCTGATGGGGCTTGCCGAGTTACCTCCGGGAGGAGTGTCGGCGAACGGCAGCTCCACCTCGGCGAGGTCGATGAGGTCCAGGTCCAGGTCCGCGCGACGTTCGCCGTGGGCGACGAACCAGTTGGCGATCGAGCGGCCCACCCGAGGTTGCCGGACGCTCCCGACGAGCACGGCGACGGTCGGCGGAACGGTGTCCTCTTGCGTAGTCATGCCTCGGACGCTAGGACTTGAAGTAATGGTGAAGTCAATGGCGGCGGGGGAGTGGCGATGGGCACGTTGACGGTCGGCGAGGTAGCCCGGGAGAGCGGTGTCAGCGGCTCCGCCGTGCGGTTCTACGAGCGGCAGGGACTCATCACGGCTGCCCGCACCGGCGGCAACCAGCGGCGCTTCGACGCGGACGCGGCCTGCCGGATCAGGGTGGCACGGGTGGCCCAGCGCGTTGGTCTGACCGTCAACGAGATCCGCGACCTGCTCGCGGCCCTGCCTCCCGACCCCCAGCTGGCCGACTGGCAGGGCCTGCACGATCGGCTGACCGCCGAGGCCGAGCGGCGCATCCGCGACCTGCACGCGGCGCTTGACGACATCGGCTCCGGTCGCCGCCTCTGCGACCTCTGACACGCGTGGGCCCCGATCCGCCGGTAGTGGTCCGCGCCCGGACGACGGCAAACGAATCAGGGCGACCCATCCAGACAACCTGCCCGAATTCTGGACCGAGGTCTCCACCGGTTGGGAGCCGCCGGAGCGGCGGACTCGCCGCGGCTCAGCAGGTTGTTGCGCGTGATCAGAGCCGGCTACAGGTATCAATCAGAAAGACCAGATGCCTGGTCGTTGGAAGCGAATGGACGGGGTGTGTGCACGAGGCCGTTGAGCACGACCGTCAAACCTCGCTCGAATTCCTGGCCGGTGAAGGCGGCGCCGACTGGGGCCAGTTTCGAGAGGGTCGGGAGTGCGTCGGGTGCGAGCGCTGCGACGCGTTGGGCGGCGGAGCTGGCATCCTCCTCGCGCGATAGCCGGCCGGCTAGCTCGTTTTGGGCGATACCCATGACGAAGGCCGAGACGGTGCGGAATGCGACGAAAAGGTCGACGCCGTCCAGGCCGCCGCGTGCCAGTGCTGCCGCGAGTGCCTCGGCTGGGGCGAGGCTGGCGCGGGAGGAGGTGCGGCGGGTGAGTACGAGCGGGATGGCTGCGGGATGCGCGCGGAAGGTTCGCCACAGGGCCGTGGCCACCGCGCGCGTGTCCGCCACCCAGTCGTCGGTGGGCTCTGGTATCTCGACGAGGGCGGAGACGGCGTCGACCACGAGTTCCTCGAGGGCTTCGCGGCTGTCGACGTAGTTGTAAAGAGTCATGGCGCCCGTCTGCAGGGACGCCGCGAGAGAGCGCATGGTGAGCCCGGCCAGGCCGTCCCGGTCGACGATCGCCAGCGCGTGTTGCTGGATGTCCGCGAGGGTGAAACGGGCTCTCATGCTGGCCACTCCCGGCTTAGGTACGGCGTACGTATCTGAGGCTACTATACGTACAACGTACGCATGATGAGGAGGGGTCCAGTGACCGTCACGAACCCGAGGGGCCTGCCGTTCCAGGTCGGCCGCAGGAGCGGAACCGGCTTCCGCGACCTTGTTCGACACCAAGATGACGCGTTCCTCGCTTTCGCTCGCACCCTGACCGACGAAGAGTGGGAGCGCCCCAGCCTCTGTGCGGGCTGGACGAACAAGGATGTGCTCGCCCACCTCGTGCTCGGCATGCGCCTACCGCCACCCCGGCTGCTGCTCGCGATGGCGCGGCGGCACTGGTCGTTCGACGCGGCAAACGACGTCCTCAGTCGCGAGTACGCCAGCAGGTGCACCGCTCGGGAGTTAATTGACGCGTTCGACCGCGCCCGGGCGCGCCCGAAAGGTATCGGACGCCTACTGCCGGCGCCGCTGATGCTCGGTGACCACGCCGTCCACCACCTCGATATCGCGCTCGCGCTCGGCCGGTCCGGCGTCCTGTCGCCGCAGGTGACCGACGCGGTCCTCGCCGTCGAGACGCGCGTGCCCAACCCGTTCATCCCCGCGGCCGCGCGAACTCGGGGCCTTGCCTTCCGCGCCACGGATACGAACTGGTCGCGTTCGTCGGAGCGGGCACTCGAAGTGCTCGGCACCGCCGAAAACATCATCTCCGTCCTCGCCGGCCGACACCACGCCATCCCCGACCTAACCGGCAGCGGCGTCGCCACCCTGACAAGCCGACTCTGAAACGAAACCGGGCCTCATGCGGCCCAGTTGCTTCGGGCCGAGCCCAGCCCTCGACGAGAGGTGTCCCAGATCACTTGACACGTACAACGTACGCGAGACAGGCTTACGTACGTTGTACGTGTCCTGTTGGCGGCATACGAAGTGCCGCTCCGCGCGAGAAGCAGACGGATCCCGGCTGGCTGGCCGTTCAAGAGCGCAGCGGACCGGGGCCGGTTTCACGAGAAATTTAGAGGATTACATGTTCAGCATCGACAAGGAACTTTTCGAGGCCGCCAGCGCGATCGCAGCCGCCGCCCCACCCACGCCGCCGGTCGTCGATGACTGGAAGACGCGGCGGGCGAATATCGACACCCTTTACAACGGACTGGCTGCCGTCGCCACACCCGACGACAGCATTGAGATCGTGGACTTCACCGTGCCGTCCTCGGATGGGCACGCCATTCCGCTACGCCTCTACAAGCCAAAGAACGTTCCGAACGTACTCGTTGTCTATGTCCACGGAGGTGGTCTCATCGCCGGGGGCCTCGACGGCTACGACCACGTTTGCCGCCGCTACGCCTCGGAGGCCGGGGTAGCAGTGATCGCGGTCGACTACCGCCTGGCACCCGAATCGCCGTTCCCAGCCGCGGTCGAAGACTGCGTCACCGCGGTCCAGTGGGCAATCGAGCACGCCGCGGAGCGCGTACCCGGGGCCCGCGTCGCGCTCATGGGCGACTCCGCCGGAGGCGGCCTCGCCGCAGCGACCGCGCTGGTGTGTCGTGACCGTCAGATCGGGCCCGTGGCCGCGCAAATCCTGATCTACCCGATGCTCGACGACCGCACCGCAGTTGCCGACTCGGCGGTCGAGCCGTTCCTTGCCTGGTCGGTGGCCGACAACATCACCGGCTGGCGGGCCTACCTCGGTGACAAGTACGGCACCGAGGACGTGCCTGCCTCCGCTTCCGCCGTCCGCGCAGGTTCACTCCACGATCTGCCACCGGCTTACCTCGAGGTCGGCCAACTGGATCTCTTCTGCGCGGAGACGGTCGCCTACGCCACGCGACTCATGGAACACGGTGTGCCCGTGCACCTGTCGGTGCGCCCCGGCGCATTCCACGGTTTCGATCAACTCGCGCCCAACTCCCGCATCGCACAGAGCGCGTTCGCAGATCGTGTCGCCTTCCTTCAGGGCCTTTAGCACCGACCGTTCTCTGGCCCACGTCATCCGGTCGCATCCCCAGATCGTCAGAAACCACCAGCAAGGAGATCTCGTGAGCACCAAGATCGCCCTCATCACCGGCTCGACGAGCGGAATCGGTCGCGCCACCGCGCTCAAGCTCGCCCGCAGCGGTATCCGTGTCGTCGTGTCCGGCCGTGATACGCAGCGAGGGCAGGAGGTAGTGGAGCAGATCCGCTCCGAAGGAAACGAGGCTCACTTCGTCCGCGCGGACCTGCGTGATGCGCAGTCCGCGGTCGAACTCGCGGCCAAGGCCACCGAGGTCGCCGGCGGAGCCCTCGACATCCTGGTGAACAATGCGGCAATCGGGGCCGGTGGCCCGACCGCGGGCACCGAGGAGTCGACCTTCGACGCAGTGCTGGCCACCAACCTGAAGGCCCCGTTCTACCTGGTCGCGAACATCGCGCCCGCGATGGCAGCACGCGGCGGTGGAGCGATCGTCAACGTGTCCACACTCGCCGCCGAAGTCGCGCTCCCCGGTCTGTCGGTCTACGGGGCGAGTAAGGCCGCCTTGGACCTGCTCACCAAAAGCTGGGCAGCCGAGTTCGGCCCCGCCGGCGTGCGCGTGAACTCCGTCAGCCCCGGCCCGACCCGTACTCCGGGATCCGAAGCCTTGGGAGAGTACCTGCAGCTACTCGCAGCGCAGGCCCCGCTGGGCTTCGTCGCCGATCCGGAAGACATCGCCGCAGCCATCGCGTTCCTCGTCAGCGAAGAGGCACGGTTCGTCACCGGCACCGTGCTGGACGTGAACGGCGGCCGCACCATCGTATGAGAACGGGCGAAGCTCAGATACCCGCGGTGATGGGTCGTGGCGCCAGACACCACCATCAAGTGGCGCCCGACCACAACCCCGAAAGAAGCTCCGTGTGCGACATCCATCATCAACCTCGCCTCGCGTGCGGCTCCTGGCGCGAGGCGGTGCTCGAACCGCAGGCGAACAAACGCGCCCTCGGGAAGCTTCTGAGAGGCGCGCCGACTGAGGACTCTGGAGCCGGCAACGTCCGGGCGCGTGTCGAGCGCTGCATCGACCAACTGTTGCAGCGCGGTCGCGAGCAGCGGGTGATCCGAGCCGACGTCGCAACCACCGACATCGGGGTCCTGATGTCCCTGATGGCTCACCTCATCGAGACCTTCGGCGAGGCGAACCCACGGCTCTGGCGCCGCCTTCTCCCGATTCTCCTTGATGGCCCACGTGCGGACGCGCCGACGTCGCTTCCAGAGCAACCATTGAACACATCTGCGTTCCTCAGCCGCCTCACCGCGCCACCCTGACCGATCTGCAAACCGCACCGTCAGCCGGCGTCCCACGCTGACACCACCCAGGTCACCCCGCGTCGATGAAGCCGCCCTGATCGGCTCCGGTCGCCGCCTCTGCGACCTCTGACCCCGCCTGGTCCGCGACCCGCCGGCCGTCGCCCGCGCCCGAACGATCAGGGCACCTGCCCCCGCTGGTCGACTATCGCCATCCGCGTGACGGCGGCGCTCGTGTAGAGCGACTCCTTGCCGTCGCGTACCAGGACATCGCGGGTACCGAGATAGGCGTGGGTCTCCCAATCGAAGATCAGGTCGATGTGGGCGCCGATCACGCCCGGGGTCCGCAGCGCCACTCCTCGCCGGCCGGCGGCGTCCCGGATCTCGCCGGGCAGCACGGTGGCGCCGGGCACCTGTGCCATCGCCTCGAACAGCGCGCCGCGCGACCGCGGTGGCACGTAGCCCTCCAGCATCCATTTTCCGTCGCCGAAGATCGTCGTAGGGTCGTTCCTGATGGCCTCCAGGTCCGCGCCGGCGGGCAGGTCCACGGGGACCGGGTGGTCCCGCAGGTACTGGGCCATCTGCTCCGGCTCCGTGGGTAGGCCCTGGAAGTAGCCGGGCGGCGGTGACATGTCCGAGACGTCGTCGGTACGCCACTCGTCGGGGCGGCTCTCCAGCCGCCGTCGCTGCTGCCAGGTCGTGCCGTCACCGACCGGCACCCAGCGTTGGAGCCGCTCGACGACGTACGGGCCGGCGGTCGGCCGCTCCCGGTAGGTGAGTCGCAGTTCGACGAAGAGGTACTGGCCGGGGCGGGCCACCAGGGGGGGCTGCTGACGGGCCGAATCCGCCGCTTCGGTCAGGACCTCCGCCGCGCTCGCCGTCGGCGGGGCGTCGCCGAGCGTCTGCGTCAGGAGCCCGCCGACGGTCAGCAGGGCGACCAGCCCGCCAATGCCCGCCAGCCGCCAGCCCGGTGCGCGCCACCGGACGTTCCGGCGGGGCGTACGGACCGCAGGCGCGATCGCGGCCGTCTCGGGAGACCGGGTGGCGATGTGCTCCCGAAGCTCGGTGAGGAGTCGTTCCTCGAAGGTGCCCAGTGGCTTCTCGGTGTGGGTCATGGCGCTCATTCCTCCGGTCAGACCAGCGCGGATTCGGACGTGGCGAGCGCGAGGCGAATCGCCCGGCGGGCCCGGTGCACGCGGACCCGGGCGGCGACCGGGGAGATCCCGAGCGCGCCGGCCGCGTCGGTAAGGGACAGACCATCCACGGCGACGAGTTCCAGCAGGGCGCGCGTGTGCTCCGGCAGCCCTCCGAGGGCCCGATAGGTGCGCCGGGCCAGCGATTCCGCGTCGATGCGCTCCTCGATCCGGGCGATGTCGTCCGCGTCCAACAGCCGCCGTCCCGCCAGCCGACCACCGGCCCGCATGAGTCGGGTCGCCCGGCGGTGCTCGGCGGCGATGACGTTCCGGGCCACACCGAAGAGCCAGGCCAGTTCGTTACCGCGCTCGGGCCGGTAACCGGCTGCGGAGTCGATCACCGCCAGGAACACCTCAGCGGTGAGGTCCGCGGCGGTGTGTGGGTCGTCGACGCGGCGGGCCACGAACCGGCCGATCGTCTCGACGTGCCGACGGTAGAAGCGTTCGAAAGCGGCCGGATCCGTACCGATGGTGGTCAGGTCGTCCCCGCCGGAGCTCGGGCTGTTCACGGGCCGTCCTCTCGTTGGCCGTCCTTACACCCCTTCATTGGCTCGGCGACGACGTGGCGTTACATCCGACCGCCCTTCGTCCCGTCGCCACCGCGTCCGCGCGGCAACTCCGGCGAAAACAAGGATGTAGTGGCCTCCTTGATCGGCGGAGGCCACTACGTCCTGGATCGAGCGCGCTGGCGCGTGGGTCGTCAGTCGTCGTTGGTGATGGTCCCGGTCGCGAGCGGGTCGGCCAGTCGCAGGCCGGGCACGCCGGCCACCAGCAGCGTCAGCTTCTCGTCCGACTCGCGTCGCCGGTCACCCCGCACGCTGACCGGGAAGGTCACCGAGGTGTCACCGGCGGCCAACACCTTGCAGCCGGCGTACGCGTCGAAGTCCGAGCCCGTCTGCGCCGTGAGACCGACGGTCGCGGCGCACAGCAGCACGGGCTGCGACAGCGGCCGTGAGACGGTGGCGGTGAACACCATCTGCCGGGTGCCCTGGTCGCCCTCGACCACCGTGGTGTCGGCGACGGTCAACGCCGCCCGCGAGCGGAACCTCGCCACCTGCGGATCGTGGTCGCTGGAACCCCGTGAGCCGTCACCGGTGAACTCCGCCGGCCAGTCGGCGTTGACGTGCGCCGCCCGCACCTGCACCAGGTCGCCGTAGAGCGCGTCGTTGACGAACAGGTGGTCGAGCGTTTGCGCCTGCCCCTCGAAGCTGTACGAGTACGCCGAGGCCGGCACGTCCGCCACCAGGTTGTCCCACAGGTTGTGCAGGCCCGCCTCGTACAGCGGGGCGAGCTGGTCCGACGGTGTGGGCTGGGCGGCGGTGGCGATGGGATCGTCCGGGCGGGGGAAGACGTTCAGGTCACCGCCGTAGACGACCCGCGCGTCCTGGTCGGCCGCCTCGATCGCGGTGACGATCGCCGCCCCGTACGCCGCCTGCTCCCGTCGCTGCCCGACCCGGCTATCCGGACCGGAGGAGTAGTGGTTGCTGAGCGCCCACAGGGTGAACCGCTCGGTCGAGCCCGGCGCCGCGGCCACGTTGAACCTGCCCAGCTGGGGTGCCCGGGTGAAGACGTTGTTCCCGTCCTTGCCCGTCGAGGTGTCCACGTCGGACGGCAGCACCGCGTTGAGCGCCTTGGGGTTCTGCACGTCGGCGTTGCCGGGCAGGCCGGCGGCGCGGTACTGGACGGTCGGCGTCGCGCCGAGCAGCGGGTCGCCCGCCGTCGCGGCCGCCAGCGACAGCCGGTCGGTGCGGTACAGGAACGCGGCGGTGATTCCGCGAGCGTCCGCGCCGGTCCGGTCGTAGGCAGCGGCGTACGCCGGCCCGCCGGCCGCCGCCACCGCGAGCGCCAACTCCTGGATGCTGTCCGGAGCGCCGTCGGCGTTGTTGGTGTCGCCGCAGGCCAGCGCCGTCCCGGAGACGGTGCAGATGTCCTGGTCCTCGGCCTCCTGCACCAGGATCAGATCCGGTGCGTGCAGATCCTTGACGATCTGGTCGGCGAGTGACGTCAGGTGCTGGCGGTAGTCGGCTTCGCTGCTCGGCACGTAGTCGAACGGCGGGCTGACACCGGTACAGCCGGCGTTGCCGGTGAAGTCGCAGCCGTCGAACGGGTCGTCGCGGTAGTCGTACAGGTTCTCCACGTTGTAGGTCGCGACCGCGACCTCCTGGGAGCGGTCGGCGGGCTTCGGCGGGTTGTTCTTCGACGGGTCGGCCCCGGCGTCGAACTCGGCCCGCTCGACCTGCACGCCGTACTTCTCGAACGAGTAGTAGACGCCGCCCACCGCGTCGGCGCGCAGCGTGTCGAAGGTGTGCGCCGGCGGGAGCAGCGCGGTGCTGTCACCGGCCGTGGCCTTCACGCCCATGCTGCCGAGCAGCACACGTTGCCCGTTCCCGTCGTCGAAGCGCCGGGTCGGGTCATTGTCCAGCGGATGCGAGTCCCGGAAGACCCGCCGGGCGTACGGGTCGGCGCGGTCCAGCAGCGGATCATCCCGGTCGACGACCCACAGCTCCGCGTCGGCGGTGGACGAGAAGACGTCCCGGCCGCTCACCGCGCCGCTGCCCGCGCGCACCCGCAGCCGGACGCCCTCGTGCCGCTCCCACCAGCGCTGCGCCTCGGTCAACTCGACCGGAGGCACCGCGTCGGCAACCGAGACCGTCGTGTCCACGTCCAGGCCGGTGGCGATCCGACGGACCAGCGAGGCACCGGAGAGCTGGGTGAAGTTGTAGTACTCCGACACCCGCGCCCGGAGCACGACCTCGTCGCCGACCGTCGGCACGTACCCGCCGACCAGCGAGGTGAACGTGCCCATGAAGACGAAGATGCCGTCGGAGCTGGTCGGGTCGCCGTCGGTGTCGCCGCTGCGGCTCTGCAGGAAGAACCCGTTCTGCTCCGCCCCGGCCGACGTACGCGCCAGCGTCCGCTGGGTGATCACGCCACGGACGTCGTACATCGTGCTGCTCGTGCCGTTGCCGCTCGCCGGTGCGAGCGGTGACCGGTCGGCGGCGGACTCGGCGTCGGTGGTCGGACCCTGCACCTCCCCGACGGGCAGCTCCCGGGTCACCTGCACGGCCAGCGCACAGCTCGCGGTGCCACCGCCCGCATCGGTCGCGGTCACGGTCACGGTGTACGCCCCGGCCGTGAGGTCGGCGCTCGCGCCGACCGTGGCGCGGGCCGTGCCGCCCACCGCGTCGGCGGGGGTGAACGCGGTACGGGTGATCGAGCCGCCGGCCGGCGTCGGGCTGACAGCGGTCACCGCCAGGTCGACGATCTCATCGTCCGGGTCGGTGGCGGTGACCTCCCGGCTCGCCGCCGTTCCCGATGCGGTGACCAGTGGGCCGCCGCAGGTCACCGTCGCCGGGACGTCGACCGGCCCACCGCCGTCCACGCTGTGCGAGCCGAGCCCGTCGAAGGTGTCGACCGGGAAACCGGCCCACTGGGCGGCGGGGTCGAACGCGTCCGACGGGTCGGTGTCGCCCGCGGTCACCGAGGGCAGGCGGCGCAGCGTGTTGTCCGCCGTGCTGGTCGTGCCCGTGCCCCACTCGGTGCCCGGGTCGACGCCCACCTGCCCGATCGAGTCGAGCACGGTCGTGCCGCGGCGCAGCACGATCGCGTCGTCGCCGTTGAACAGGCTCGCCCCGGTGGTCTGGTCCGCCTGGGCGAGGATGGCCGCCCCGGCCGAGGCGCTGGCGAACACGAAGGCGTCCCCGGCGGCGACCGTCCCGGTCAGCGCGATCGTGGTCGCCGTCGTGGCGCCGTTGAAGTAGAGCTGGAGCTGGTAGCCGCCAGCGGTGAGGTCGACGGGAGCGCCGGTGCCGTTGAACAGCTCGATCGCCTTGTTGTTCGACGAGCCTTCGACGTACTCGGAGATGAACAGGTCGGTGGGCGCGGCGCTGGCCGCGCCCGGGGTGACGCCGAGGGCCGTGACGGTCACTGCGGCGGTGGCGATCGCGAGCGCGGCTGTTGTGCGGCGCGGGCGCATAGGGCCTCCACGATGGGTGGACGGGGTCAACGCACGTTAAGGTGCCCCACTGTCCACCGTCCATCCCCTAGTGGACACTTTCGTGAATTCCTCAGCGTGGCTGATCGAGGCGGTGCACCAACTCGGCCACGTCGACGCTGTACTCGCACCAGTCCCGGTCGGGCCGGTAACCCAGCTCCGCGTTGACCTTGAGCATCGCCTCATTGGCCTGCGCGTTCCAGGTCTGCACCTCGGCCAGCTCCGGCTCGGCGGAGCGCAGCTCCAGCAGCATCCGCGCCTTGATCGCCCGGTCGATGCCGTAACCCCGGTGGTCCTGCCCGACGATCGTGTCGTACTGGTCGGCGCGGGTCGGGTGCTGCGCGGGCACCACGACCTCGGTCAGGCCGGCCACCTCATCGCTCTGCTCGTGCCGGGCCAGCACGATGTACGGCTTCATGCCGCGCCGGTGCAGCGTGTCGAGGCTGTCCCGCAGGCGCTCCGGGTCGTAGGAGCTGGGACGTAGCTCGCCGTCCTCGACGTCGCGCACCTCGGCCTTGGCCCGCGCGTACGACTCGATCAGGTCGTCCGGTGGACCCCCCGGGTAGAACTCCAGCTGGTAACCCGCGCCGATCCCGGTGGCCATCTCGGTCAACTCGGCCCAGTCCACCGACGTCAGGTCGAGCACGCTGCGCGTCTCCACGTACTCCCGGGTGAAGCCGAGCGACTCGTAGAAGGCCACGGCCGGCGTGTCGCCGACCACCTCCACGCCGATCGATTGGAAGCCCTCCTGGTAGACCCGCCGGGCCGCGCGCAGAACCAGGTCACGACCGAGGCCGCCGCGTCGTGCGGAAGGGTGGACCAGCACCTCGAGCACACCGATGTCACCGAGCAACAGCACGTGGACCTGGCCGAGGACGGCACCGACCTCGCCAGGAGCGCTCGGTTCGGCCTGGGCGAGCCAGGAGATCCGCCGCTCACCCGGCATCACCTCGCCGAGATACTCCCGTAGGGAGGTCTCCCGCCACGGAGGGTCCTGCGGCAGATCGGCCGCGAGTACCGCGTTCAACGTGGTCAACAGCGACGCGATCTCGGCGGACGAAGCGGTCCTGGGGTCCCACTCGCGCACCATCACCCGTCTAGCTTGCCGCTAACGGCTGCCCGGGGGAAGTGTCCGGTCCTCCAATGTGCGTGGACGATCACATCACAGGCGGCTGGCCCGTCCGTATCGGTCAGCGGTGTCGTAGACGGCCTGGGCGTACCGCCGTACGTCGTTGTACGACAGGATCGCGTTCCACCAGTCACCCGGGATGCTGAGGTTGCGGCCACCCTTGCAGAGGTAGTTGCCGGCCGCCAGCGCCGCGTCGTCCAGGTCGTGCGGGTCCTTGATCCCGTCCCCGTCGGCGTCGGCCCCGATCTCCTGCCAGGTCGTCGGGATGAACTGCATCGGCCCGATCGCCCGGTCGAAGACCCTGTCATCGTCGAGCGCGCCGCGGTCGGTGTCGATGATCCGCATCCGGCCACCGTTGCCGTCCAGCGGCTGTCCGATGATCTTTGGCAGCGCCTTGCCGTCGGCGCCCAACCGCGCTTCGTTGGCCGAGCCGTGCCCGGACTCGACCTGACCGATCGCGGCCAACGTCGTCCAGCTCAACGCGCAGCTACGGTTGGACTGGGCGAGCATCTGCTCCGCGTACCCGTACGCCCGCATGGCGGTCGGTGGGATGCCGACCTTGGCCCCGACCTCCTGCGCCCAACCGGCCAGGGCGTCCGACGGGCGACCGCCGATCGTCGGAGCGACGGTCGGCCCGGTCGGCACGACTCCGGGAGGGAACGCCCCGGTGGGCAGCGGACCGGTCGGCACCGCGCCCGTCGGCAGCGGGCCGGTCGGCCGTGGGTCGAGTGGCAGTGCCGGCGGCACGGCCACGGTCGGTGCGGCCGAGGCATCGACGGCCACCGGCTTGGACCCGCCGATGGTCGCCGGGACGAGCAGCGCTCCCGCTGCGGCGGTCGCCGCGACCAGGGCCAGCAGGAACACCCCGGGAACGGTGAGTCGACCGCTGGGCCGGCGGGACCACTCCCGGGTCGCCCGGGCGGCGGTCACCGCGGCCTGGCGCGGCGGCGGCAGACGGACGGCGTGCGCGAACGGCACGCGCCGCCGCCGACCAGGTGTGACCGCCGGTACGACGGCGACGCCGTCCACCTTGGTCGCCGTCAGGTCGGTGGCGCCCGCCGCGACCGTCCCGTCGCCGGTCTTGGCGGTCCCGGCGTTGGCGTCGCCCGTCTTCGCCTTCGCCGGGTCGGCGGCCGTGGCACCGGTCTTCGCCGTGTCGGCGTCGGTGGCGCCGGCCTTTGCCGGTCCGGGGGCCGTGGTGTCGGCCTCCGCCGGGTCGGCGGTCGTGGTGCCGGCGGTCGCCGGGTCGGTCTTCGCCGGGTCGGCTTTCACCGGGTCGGTCTTCGTCGGGTCGGCTTTCACCGGGTCGGTCTTCGTCGGGTCGGCGGTCGTGGTGTCGGTCTTCGCCGTGTCGTCGCCGTCGGTGTTGTCGCTCGCCGGGTTGTCGGTGTCTCCCTCGGCCCGGTCCGCGGCGGCGGTGTCCGTAGCGGCGGTGTCCGTAGCGGCGACATCGGCGGTGGGGGCCGCCTTCGCGGCGATGTCGTCGTCGGCGGCGTCCTCGCCCCGGTCGGCGGGGGCGGGGGCGTCGACTGTCGAGGCAGGAGCAGCGTCGGCCGGGGCCGGGGGTGTGCTCTTCGCGTCGGTCGTACCGCTGCTCAGCCAGGGACGGCGCGGGCGAGGCACGGCCGGAGGCGCCGGATCCGGCGCGGCGCCCGACTCCGCCAGAGGCCCGTCCAGCGGCGCGGCCGGTCGAAGCGGTTGCACACGCGTCTTGTCCTCGCCGTCCACCACCCGTCGAGTATCACTCACGTCCCGACGGGCGTCAGGTCCACGTACCCTTGGTCGCATGCCCCGGTACGAGTTCCGATGCCGCGCCTGCGGCGACACCTTCGAGGTCAACCGTCCGATGGCGGAGGCCGGAGCGCCGGCCACCTGCCCGCAGGGTCATGCCGACACGGTCAAGTTGCTCTCGGCGGTGTCGGTCACCGGTCGCGGCACCGGCGCCGCGCCGGCGTCCGGTGGCGGCGGCTGCTGCGGTGGCGCCTGCGGCTGCTGACCCGGCGGTTTCGGCGGCAGACTCGTGAACCGCCCTTGCCGGGACCGGATTCGAGTGGCACCTTGAGGCGGCACCTGCCCGGCCGTTCTCACGATGCGTGACCGCTCGGACTCAGGCAGCATGAACCCGACGTCACGGGCGGAGGTTCCACGCATGTCGCCACGGATCCAGCTCCCGAGCGGTTGGGTGACCTTCGTGTTCACCGACATCGAGGGCTCGACCCGGCTGGCCCAGTTGCTCGGCGCGGACTACCGCCCGGTGCTCGCCGAGCATCGACGGTTGCTGCGGCGCACTCTGGCCGCCACCGGTGGCGCCGAACTGTTGACCGAGGGCGACTCGTTCTTCCTGGCCTTCGACGACGCGGCGGCGGCGTTGACGGCCTGCCTGACCGCCCAGCGGGCCCTGGCGAACCATGACTGGCCGACCGAGGAGGCCGCGCCCCGGGTACGGATGGGTCTGCACACCGGCTACGCCGAGCCCCGCGACGGCGAGTACGCCAGCCCCGAGGTGCACCGGGCGGCCCGGGTGGCCGCGGCGGCCCACGGCGGCCAGGTGCTCTGCTCGGCGTCCACGGCCCGCCGGGCCGACCCGCTGCCACCGGGCGCCACCCTGCTGGACCTGGGCCTGCACCGGCTGCGTGGCTTCGACGACCGGGAGCGGCTGTTCCAACTGGTCGCGCCCGGGCTGGAACGGCAGTTCCCCCGCCCGCGTACCGCCGAGGCCGTGGCGCACAACCTGCCGACCCAGGTGACGTCGTTCGTCGGGCGGCAGGTCGAGCGCGCCGAGCTGAGTGCGCTGGTGGAGCGGCACCGGTTGGTCACGGTGCTGGGCGCGGGCGGCGCGGGGAAGACCCGACTCGCCGTGGAGCTGGCCGGTGGCGTGGTCGAGGCGTACCCCGACGGGGTCTGGTTCGTCGACATCGCCGCGGTGACCGACCCGGGGTTGGTGGCGTTCGCGATCGCCGCGGTGCTCGGGCTGCGGCCCGAGCCCGGCCGCCCGATGCTGGACACGCTCGTCGAGTACGCGGCGGCCCGCCGGATGCTTGTCGTGCTCGACACCTGCGACACGCAACCGGCCGCCTGCGGCGAGGTCATCTCGCGGCTGCTCTCCGGTGGGGGCGGCGTGCGGGTCCTGGCGACCAGCCGCGAATCGTTCAGCCTGCCCGGTGAGGTGGTGTGGCGGATCCCGCCGCTCTCGGTCGACCCACGTGCCGACGGCGCGGAGAGCGATGCGGTCGCGCTGCTGCTGGACCGTACCGCTGCGGCCCGTGGCGGCCGGCGGCCGGAGCCGGCCGAGTCGGCCGATCTTCGCCGGGTGGTGCAGCGGTTGGACGGGCTGCCGCTCGCCATCGAGCTGGCGGCCGCCCGCCTGCGGGTGCTCTCCGTCGGTCAGCTCGCCGAGCGGCTGGACGACGTCCTCGGCACTCTGGACGCCGGCCGGGAGGACCCGGAGCCACCGCCGGTGGAGCGGGGCTGGTCCGGCAACCAACAGGACACCGTGGACCTGGTGGCCGCGGCGATCGGTACGCCGCCGCCGACCGCGGCGAGCCGGGCCGTGCAGCGGTCAGCCACCGAACGGCACCTGACCATGCAGGCCACCGTGACCTGGTCGTACCGGACGTTGGGGCCGCGGGCCGCGCGGCTGTTGCGCTGGATGGCCGTCTTCGCCGGGCCGGTGGACCTGCCGACGGTGGAGTGGCTGCTGGGCGACGACCCGCTGGACCCGCTGTCGGTGCTGGTCGACAAGTCGATGGTGTTGGCCGAGCCACGGGCCGCCGGCAGTTCGTACCGGATGCTCGACCCGATCCGGGCGTACGCGGCGCGGCGGCTGGCCGAGGCGGGTGAGGAGCAGGCCGCCCGCGACCGGCACGTGGCCTGGTCGGCGCACGCTCTGGATCGGGCCCACCTCGGCCCGGACGGGCGACCCGTGACGCTGTCCCTCTACACCCTCGATCCGCTGGCCGACGAGCTGCGGGCCGCGCTGCGCTGGTGTGCCACCGGTGGCAGCGCCCGCGCCGGTCTGCGCCTCACGGGCGGGCTGGACCAGTGGTGGCGCGAGCGCGGGCTGGCGCGGGAGGGTCGACTCTGGCTGTTCCGGCTATACGGACGGATCGCCGAGACGGGCGAGCGGATCCCGGACGCGGAGCTGGCGGCGGCGTACCACATGCACTCGCTGCACGCCGGCGCCGACGGGGAGTTCGCGGAGGAGTTGCGCTACTCGCAGCGGGCGGAGGCCGCCGCCCGGCAGGCCGGTGACGCCGGTCTGCTGGCCCGGGTGCTCGCCGGCCGGGCCGCGCCGCTCGTGGACATGGGCCAGTTCTTCGAGGCCGAGCGGGTCTGCCGGGAGGTCATCGACTGGGCGCACGGGCAGGACGTGGTGGGCGAGGCGCTGTTCGCGGTGTTCAGCCTGGCCGAGCTGCTCTGGCGGCGGGGCGCGCTGGCGGAGGCGGCGGACCTGCTGGGCGCGGCGCGTCCGGTCGAGGCCGCCCGCCCGGTCGAGCGCGGCCGACGTTCGGTGGACATGCTGCTCGGGATGGTCGCGCTGGCCCGGGGCGACGTGATCGCCGCGCACGAGCACCTGCTGGTGGCGCTGCGCTCGCGGATGGGGCACGGCTACCACGGCCGGGCCTGCGACACCCTGAACGCGATCGCGGTTCGGTGCGCGCTCGGCGGGGACCCGACGACCGCCGCGCGGCTGTTCGGCGCGGCGCAGGCCACCCGGGCGAGCATGCGGGCGACACCGGGCATCTGCGGCGGCTACTGGGCCGACCAGCAGGCGGAGCTGCGGGCGATGATGGGCGACGTCGCGTTCGACGACGCGTACTCGGAGGGCGCCGAGTTGAGCCTGGACGAGGCGGTAGCGCTCGCCCTCGACGTGGAACACCCGGACCTGGCGGCGGACTCGACCCGCTTCAGCACCGAACTCTCCCACCCCGCCTCACCCCAACACCCCGCCACAAAAACCGAACACGCCTAACTCGAAAATCGAACCGTGCGTAGACACGCGGCAGCATCCCGCGTCGCGAAGCGGCGTGGGATGGGTTGTGGT